>DASWUP010000193.1:0-32149 GCA_036401635.1 Steroidobacteraceae bacterium | reverse complement strand
CGATCAGGACCTTCTGCTCCTGGACGGCGTAGCCCTTGACGGTGTTGACGAGATTCGGGATGAGATCAGCCCGGCGCTGATACTGATTCACGACCTCGGACCAGGCGGCCTTGACGCCCTCGTCCTGTTGCTGCAGGGAGTTGTAACCGCAGCCCGACAGGCCCAACAGCGCGACAGCCAGAAAGGCGACAAACCACGCACGCATCGAATTCTCCTCATGCATCGACCCGGTCCCCAAGCCGCGGGGCGTGGATTGTCACACGACGGGGAAGGCGCGTCGATTGTTCGCGCCGGCGGCGCCTGCGGGCGCCGGGGCGGGCGCCAAAAAAAACCCCAGGCTTTGAGGCCTGGGGCTATAAGGGCGGACCTTCGATGAAGGGAAGGAAGTCCGCCAGGGGATCAGTGCAATCGCGCCCAGTGAAGGATCCGGATGTCCTCCGAGTCCACGTCGAAGCTTTGTGCCAGGAGCGCGCGCAGCTCACGGTTGGCGCGCGCGTTGTTGAGCGGCTCACGCAGCTCCACCACGCCACTCCACTCGCTGCCGCAGCCAGGGCTATGCATCTGGCTGCCGCCGGTGACGAAGTGGGTGTAGTACTTGGTGGCCACGGTTAAAGGTTAGTAGCCCCGCGCGGCGCACGTCCGTGAGATGTTCCACAGAACCCTCGATTTCTGTAAAAGAGAATGCGACATAATTCACAGGATCTGGTACCGATGGGACGCTTGCGGCCAAGCGCGCCGGCGGGCTCGAAGTACATCACCCCGGAGGGCGAGCGCCGCCTGCGCGAGGAGCTCGAGCGGCTGTGGCGGGACGAGCGCCCCCGGGTCTGCCAAGCAGTGGCCGCCGCGGCCGCCCAGGGCGATCGTTCGGAGAATGCCGAATACACCTACGGCAAGCGCCGCCTGCGGGAAATCGATCGCCGGGTACGCTTCCTGCGCCGCCGGCTCGAGGGCATGGTGGTCGTCGACCAGCCCCCGGCTGACCCGGCGCGCGTGTTCTTCGGGGCGTGGGTGCTGCTCGAGTCCGAGGACGGGGCCCGCTCGCGCTACCGTATCGTCGGTCCCGACGAATTCGACCGGGCGGCCGGCTACATCAGCATGGACTCGCCCCTCGGGCGGGCCTTGCTGCGCAAGACCCTCGACGATGAGGTGACCGTGGAGGCTCCGGGCGGCAGCCGCGCCTTCGTGATCGTGTCGATCGAGTACGAGCGGGGCTCGCCGTAAGCTTAGCGCTGCGGCGTTTCCTTAGCTTACTTACCAGATCACCCGAACGTTCTTGAACTGCCAGGGGTCGTTCTTGTCGATGTCCTCGGGGAACAGTCGCTCGCGCTCGTGCAGCGGCGTCCAATCCGTGTACTCCCCGAGCACCGGACCGAGATACGGCATGCAGATCTCGAGATTGCGGCGGAAATCCATCTCATCAGGCTCGACCACACCGAGGTTGGGGTTCTCCATCGCCCACACCACACCGGACAGCACAGCCACACACACCTGCAGACTCGTGGCGTTATTGTAAGGCGCGAGCTTGCGCGCCTCCCCGATCGAGAGCTGCGAGCCGAACCAGTAGGCGTTCTTTTTGTGGCCGGCGAGCAGTACACCCAGTTCGTCGATACCGCTCGCGATGTCGTCCATGAGGATGCGCTGTTGCTCCTGCTGCACGTAGTTGCGCCCGGCGAGCTCGTGCACTGATATGACGGCGGCGTCGCACGGGTGATAGGCGTAATGCACGGTGGGGCGGTACGCCACCTGCGTGCCGTCGCGCACCGTAAAGTAGTCGGCGATCGAAATGGACTCGCTGTGCGTGATGCAGAAGCCGTGAAACTGGCCGGCGCGCGGCGTCCAGGTTCGCACGCGGGTGCCGGCGCCGGGCTGCGTCAGGTAGATCGCGGCCAGGCAGCCGAAGTCATGGCGCTTGCCGTCGCGCGGAAAGTTGCGCTCGTGCGTGCCCCAGCCCATCTCACTCGGCTGCGAGCCCTCGCTGACGAAGCCGTCGATCGACCAGGTGTTGACGAATTCGCCGAGTTGCTTCGGCTTGCCCGAAACCTGGGTGTCGCGCTCGGCGATGTGCACGACCTTCACGCCGAGCCGGCGCGCCAGCTCGCTCCACTCGGCGCGCGAGGCGGGTTCGCCGGCCTCCACCCGGGTGTCGGCGGCGATGTTCAGCAGCGCCTGCTTTAGGAAGTGCGACACCAGACCTGGGTTGGCGCCGTGCGTGAGCACCGCGGTGGGTGCGCGCGCATTGCCGGTCCGTAGTGCCAGCGCTTCCTCGCGCAGCGCGTAATTAGTGCGGCGACTGGCGGGCACGGTCGGGTCGGTATAGCCGCCCGGCCAGGGCTCGATGCAGGTGTCGAGATACATCGCGCCCTTTTCCCAGCACAGCTTGATGAGCGCGATGCTCGACACCTCGACGGATACGTTGATGAGGAAATCCCCGCGTCCGAGCAGCGGATTGAGCACCCGGCGGTGGTTCTCGCGCGTGAGGCGCTCCTCGACGAACTTGATGCCGTACTTCGCGGCCTCCTCGCTCCCCTTGTCCTCTGCGGTCACGATAGTGAGACGCTCGGGGGCAATACCGATGTGCCGCAGGATCAGCGGCAGCACGCCCTGACCAATGCTGCCGAAACCGACGAACAGGATCCGTCCGGGAAACTCGAGGTGAATCTTGTGATTGCTCATGATGCTCGGCTCAGCTCTCCGGATCAGTCGTCAGCGCCAGTGAGGCGGGTAGGTGCGCTCGTAGCCCGGCAGAGCCGCGACGCGCGCGAGCCAGCGGCCAAGCGCTGGATAGTTCACCTCCACCGGCATGAAACGCGAAGACAGGGCGCGCGCCTGCGGCCGCTCCAGCGCGCGCTTCAGCAGCTGGATGCCAGGGAAGACGACCATGTCGACCGCCGAACAGCTATCCCCCACGATCCAATCGGACTTCGACAGCCGCCCCTCGATGGTGCGCGCCTCGCTCGCCACCGCGTGCATCGCCGCCGTGATCTCATCAGCGGAGAGATCCGCCGCCTTGTCGGAGAAAACCCCGGAAGTGATGCTGGTGACCTGCGGCTCGATATACGCCGTGTACTCGCAGATGACGCGCATGATAGTGCCGGCTTCCTCCGGCGTGCGGCCAAAGATCGGCGCCTGCGGGTATTTCAGGTCCAGGTAGTACAGGATCGCGAGCGACTCGAAGCACACGTAGTCGCCGTCTTTTAGCACCGGCACGCGGCCACGCGGATTGAGTGACAGCATCTGCGGAGACTTGTGCTCCTGCTTGGAGAACTGCAGCAGGTGGCTCACGTACGGCAGGCGCTTGTACTCGAGCGCCAGCAGCACGCGCCACGCGAACGGACTGCCACTGCCCCAGAAAACCTCGATTGCCATCGTGCCCCCGCGGGAGGTGCTAGCGCGATTGTAACGGCAACCGCACGGCGCCGAAAATGCATCCGAGCGCCACGCGAGGATACCGCCATGCCGACGACACTGATCGAGCCGCCCGAACTGGCCGCGCACCTCGCCGATTTCGACTGGGCAATCGTCGATTGCCGTTTCGACCTCGCGTGCACCGAGTGGGGCGTGCTCGCCTGGGCCGCCGCACACATCCCGAACGCGTTGTACGCCCCTCTCGATCGCGATCTGTCGGGGCCGCGCAGCGCCCTGACGGGGCGGCATCCGTTGCCGGCGGTCGCGGCGCTGGCCGCCACGCTCGGGCGCTGGGGGATAGATGAAAGGGTGCAGGTCGTGGCCTACGACCAGGGCGTGGGCGCCTATGCGGCGCGCTTGTGGTGGTTGCTGCGCTGGCTGGGTCACCGCCAGGTGGCGGTGCTCAACGGCGGCATCAACGCCTGGGAGCGCGCCGGCCTGCCGCTCGACACCACTGTCGCGGCCCGCGCGCCGCGGCGCTTCACGGCCGCACCCGGCGAGGGCATGGTCGTGACCACGGCGGCGCTCGCGCAGGCGGTTGCAGCCGGCGCGCTGACGCGCTCGGAGCTGCTGCTCGTTGACGCGCGCAGCGCGGATCGCTTCGCCGGCGAGAACGAAACGCTCGACCCGGTCGCCGGCCACGTCCCCGGCGCGCGCAACCATCCGTTCGCGGACAACCACGACGCGCAGGGGCGTTTCCTGAGCGCCCTCGAGCTGCGGCGCCGCTGGGCGGATACGCTGCGCGGGAGCCCGGCACAGACGCTGATCGCGATGTGCGGTTCGGGCGTCACCGCCTGTCACAACCTCCTGGCGCTGGAGGTCGCGGGCCTGGCCGGCGCGCGGCTGTACGCCGGCTCGTGGAGCGAGTGGATTCGCGATCCGGCGCGCCCGGTGGCGCGCGGCGCGGAAACTTCGTGAGCAGGCACTCTTTTTAGACACGCAATTTTGATATAAGGCCCCGTGGCCGCCGATCCCAAGAGCGCCGTCAACGGCAATCGCAAATTCAATCCCGCGCAGCCCTGGCGGATCGAGGACTCCCTCGATCTCTACCACGTGCGGGCGTGGAGCCAGGGTTACTTCAGCGTCAACGCAAGCGGTCACGTGGTCGTGCGGCCGGATACGACGGAACAGCACGAGATCGATTTATATGAGGTGGTCGAGGGCCTCAAGGCCCGCGATCTGACCACGCCGGTAGTGGTGCGCTTCTCCGACATCCTCGCGCACCGCCTGAGGCGCCTGCACGATGCGTTCGCGCAGGCGATCACCGAGAACGACTACAAGAACAGCTATGCGGCGGTGTACCCGATCAAGGTGAACCAGCAGCGGCTGGTGGTCGAAGAAGTCTATCGCTACGGCCAGGAGTTCGGCTTCGGACTGGAAGTGGGGTCAAAGCCGGAGCTGCTGGCCGTGATGGCGATGACCGAGAACGCCCCGGAGCGGCTCATCATCTGCAACGGCTTCAAGGACGACAGCTACATCGAGGCGGTGACGCTCGCCACCAAGCTCGGCCGCACCATCATCCCGGTAGTGGAGAATTTCGAGGAGCTCGGGCTGATCCTCAAGCACGCCAGAGACTATCAGGCGCGCCCGCGCATCGGCGTGCGCGTCAAGCTCTTCAGCGAGGGCTCGGGCCGCTGGAGCGCCTCCGCCGGGGAAAAGTCGAAGTTCGGGCTGTTCATCACCGAGATTCTCGAGCTGTTCAACGTGCTCAAGCAGCACGACATGCTCGACTGCCTGCAGCTGGTGCACTGCCACCCGGGCAGCCAGCTGCAGGATATCCGCCGGGTCAAGGATGCGATCAACGAGCTGGCGCACGTGTACGCGGAGCTCAAGCTGATGGGGGCGGGTCTGCAGTACATCGACGTGGGCGGGGGACTGGGCGTCGACTACGACGGCAGCGGCACCAACTTCGCCTCCTCGATGAACTACACCCTCAATGAATACGCGAGCGACGTCGTGTACCGCGTCGCGAGCGTCTGCAACCTGCGCGACATTCCGCATCCCATGATCGTGAGCGAGTCAGGCCGTGCGGTGGCCGCTTACCACAGCGTGCTGATATTCGACGCGCTCGGCTCCTCGGCGCTCGACAAGTTCCGCGTCACCGGCGACCGCGCCGAGGATTACGGCGGCGCGGAGGAATTGCCGCAACCGGTGCAGGACCTGTTCGGGGCCTATGGCGCGGTGAGCGAGCGGCGCCTGGTGGAGTGCTATCACGACGCCCTCACCGCCCGCGAGCAGGTGCTGCAGATGTTCAATCTCGGGCTGCTGTCGCTCGAGTTCCGTGCGCTCGCCGAGCGGCTCTACTGGGCGACCTGCGCCAAGATCCGCGACTCCTGCCGCAAGCTCGAGCGCCTGCCGGAGGAGCTCGAGGACCTGGAGGCGATTCTTTCCGACACCTACTTCTGCAACTTCTCGGTCTTCCAGTCGCTGCCGGACAGCTGGGCCATCGACCAGCTGTTCCCGATCCTGCCCATACACCGCCTGGATGAGCGTCCCACCCGTACCGCCGTGCTGGCCGACATCACCTGCGACTCGGACGGCAAGATCGACCGCTTCGTGTCGATGCGCGACGTCAAGCGCACACTCGAGCTGCATGAGCTCAAGGGGGACGAGAAGTACTACCTGGCGGCATTCCTGGTCGGCGCCTATCAGGAGACTCTCGGCGACCTGCACAACCTCTTCGGCGACACCCATGTGGTGCACGTACGGCTGCACGATGAGGGCGGCTGGTGGATCGAGGAGATCGTCAAGGGCGACACCGCCAACAAGGTGCTCGAGTACATGGAGTACGACGTCGCGGAGCTGTATCCGGCGCTAGCGCGCGACTGCGAGCGCGCCATCCGCGACGGGCGCATGACGCTCGCCGAGAGCCAGGCGCTCAAGCGCTTCTACGAGAGCGAGCTCGACGGTTACGCGTATCTTGAGCCCGCCGGCGCCTGACTCACGCTAAGCGCGCTAAGCGAGGGCAGCGTTCGCGGGCGCCTCAAATGCCGCCAGCTGTTCGTGCAGTGCGCGCTGAAACGCGGGCCGCGCCTCGCAGCGAGCCTGGTACGCCTTCAGCAGGGGCTCGGCTTCGAGGAGCCTCATGTGCCGCAGGATTCTGAGCACCGTCGTCATCATCAGGTCACCGACCGTGAAGCGCTCCTCCAGGTATTGCCGGGTGCCGAGCCGGGCGGCGAGTTCTGACAGCCGCAGGCGGACGCGCTTCTCCCGCTCGCCCGCATCGATCAGGCGCGCACGGTACGGGAGCGCGGCCTCGGTACAGGCCTTCGGGGTACGCCTGTTCTTTGTCGAACGCAGAGTTTCCAGCCCTCGATGTGGATCAACGGCGCCTGGTGAAACGTCTGCATAGTCCTGGCGTCCTTTTCGGTAAAGGTGACGGTGACCAGCGTGTCGACACCGGGTTGGTCGCGGCCGTCTTCAGCCTTTCCTGTCATTGCGGCTGCCTCGGGTGAGTTCGGCGAGATAGCTATCCATACGGTCGAAGCTTCCCAGCCACAATCGCCGGTAACGCTCCAGCCATCCGTCGACAGCTTTCAGGGGCTGGGCGTGCAGGCGACACGGACGCCGCTGCGCCTCGCGCCCGCGCGAAATCAGTCCCGCGGATTCCAGTACCTTCAAGTGCCGCGAGATGGCCGGCAGGCTGATGTCGAAGGGCGCGGCCAGCTGGTTGACCGTGGCCTGCCCCTTCGACAGGCGCGCGAGGATCGCCCGGCGGGTCGGATCCGCCAGCGCCGCCAGGGTCACGGTCAGTCGCTCGGTCGCATTCATAGTTAACCAATACGCTAATTAACATGGAAGCTAAATACAAGGGCGCGACGGCACATCCACCAGCAAGCCGAGCGTGGTGCCGCACGCCCCACGAGGAGCGCCGACTTGGCCCGCTTAGTCGGTGTCCGAGGGGATAACACCCCCTGGTTTGCGTCCCGGAAAGGCCGGGAGTAGCATGCGCCGTGCGTTCGTATCCGTCGTGGATGAGTGCGCTTTGTTGAACGTGTTGACTCCATATCCCGCCCCGCGCTTCTCATCCGCGCGCCGAACGCAGGTGCAGGCCGCTGGCCCAAGCGCTGCGCATTGACTGAACTGCCGATCGTGTGCCTTGAAGCCTTGACCTGTTTGACTGTTCACGCGGTTCATGCGACCGACGCGTGCGGCTCGCCGCTGTCCGCTTTTCCAAGAGAGACTTCCGGATGACGACGATTTACGTGGGCAATTTGCCCTTCAACGCCACCGAGCAGGACGTGAAGGCTCTGTTTGAACGTCACGGCAAAGTGGAATCGGTGAAGCTCATCAACGACCGGGAAACCGGCAAGCCGCGTGGTTTCGGATTCGTCGACATGCCCCAGGCCGAGGCGCAGAGCGCGATCCAGGCTCTGAACGGCTTTCAGATGAACGGCCGGCCGCTGCGCGTCAACGAAGCACAGGAGCGCCCACAACGCCCCCGCCAGGGTGGCGGTCCGTTCCGCCGCTGATCACTCAGGACTTTGGGGGATAAAAAACCCCGCGCTGCGCGGGGTTTTTTATGTCGCGTATCAGGTAATGTGCGCGTGGCGTGCACACACGACTGCGAGGATGAGTGACGATGTTCGCGAACCTGAGACTCGCCGCGACCGCCATCGCCAGCGCGATGCTGGTGGCGGCTTGCGCGGCCGGCAGCTCGCGCCAGACCACCGCCGAGAGGCTGACCGCCATCCTGGCCGCCGATCACCGCTCGCAGGACAACCGCGCACGCGACCGTTACCGCCACCCGAAGGAAACGCTGCTGTTCTTCGGCATTCGCCCCGAGATGAGCGTGCTGGAGGTGTGGCCGGAACCGGGTTGGTATACGGAGGTGATCGCGCCCCTGGTCCGGGACAAGGGCAAGTACCTCGCCGCCGTCATTGCGGCGGATCCCGAGAGCAAGTACATCGCCGAGCGTCTGGAAAAGTACCGCCAGAATCTCGCCGGGCGCCCGAATCTCTACGACCGCGTCTCGGTGGTCACCTTCCCGGCGGATGGCAGCGATGCCGTGCCGCCCGGATCAGTCGACATGGTCGTGACCTTCCGCAACATTCACAACTGGATGTCCCGGGGCACGGCGGCGCAGGCATTCGCCACCATGTACCGCGCGCTCAAGCCCGGGGGTGTGCTGGGCGTCGTCGAGCACCGCGGCAATCCCGCCGTGGCGCAGGACCCAAAGGCAAAGAGCGGCTACGTGAATGAAGACTACGCGATCAAGCTGATCGAAGCGCAGGGCTTCAGGCTGGTCGCCAAATCCGAGGTGAACACCAACCCGAAGGACACCAAGGACTACGAGCAGGGGGTGTGGACGCTGCCGCCCTCTTACCGCCTGGGTGATAAGGACCACGATAAGTACGCCGCCATCGGCGAGAGCGACCGCTTCACGCTGCGGTTCGCGAAGCCCCTGAAGTAGTTCTCACCACATGTCGCGCAGCTGCGCGCCGACGTCCATGGTCACCGGCGCGTTGCTCTGGCGCAGAGTGTCGCCGCCGGCGAGCGCTGAACCGTGGAAGGTCACCGCTTGCAGGGTCTTGTGCACCTTCTCGGTCATGAAGCGACTGCGTCCGCCGTACACGTGCGCATCTGCCTGCCGCGGCTGGTGCGTCAGGTGAAACTTGAGCGGCACGATCAACAGCAGGTCGTTCTGCGCGCGGGTGCACGCGACGTACAACAGCCGGCGCTCCTCCTCTATGAGCTCAGGCTTGCCGGTGGAGAACTCGGAAGGGAAGCTGCCATCCACGACGTTCAGCACATAGACGGTGTCCCACTCCATGCCTTTCGCCGAGTGGATCGTCGACAGCGCCAGGTAGTCCTCATCGAGCGTCGCGTGGCCGGCGAGATCGCTGGTGGCGTTCGGCGGATCGAGTGTGAGCTCGGTGAGGAAACGTTCACGCGACGGATACTGCCCCGATAGCAACTCCAGCTGCTCGAGGTCTCCGAGCCGGGTGTGGAATTGCTCGTACAGCCGCTCGAAGTGCGGCCGGTACCATTCACGCGCGACATGCAGCTGGCCGGGCCATGGCCGCTGCGGATCGGCGAGCGATTGCATGAGCTCGATCAGCCGGCGCCAGTCGACTTCCGCGGTCTGCGGCGGCTGGAAGGCCTTGAGCGTTTCGAAGGAGTGTGCTGCGGCCTCCAGCTGCTCGATCGCGGTACGTGCGTTGACCGGTCCCATGCCCGGCAGCAGCTGGATGGTGCGAAACGCGGCCAGGGTATTGCGCGGGTTGTCCGCCCAGCGCAGCACCGCGAGCAGATCCTTGATGTGCGCCGCCTCGAGAAACTTGAGCCCGCCGTACTTCACGAACGGCACATTGCGCTTCGACAGCTCCACTTCCAGGATGTCGCTGTGGCTTGCACTTCTGAACAGCACCGCCTGGCGCTTCAGCGGCACGTTCGCCTCGCGGCGCCTGAGCACCTCGGTGCAGACGTATTCCGCCTGCGACTGCAGCTCGTCCACCGTGACGAGCCGCGGCCGCGCGCCCTCGCCGCGGTTCGACAGCAGGTACTTGCGGTGCTGCCGCGGCGCCTCGGCCATGACCGCGTTGGCGACATCGAGCACCTGCTGCGTCGAGCGGTAGTTCTGCGCCAGCGTGATGACTTCGGCGGGGGGCTGGAAGCGCTGCGGAAAGCCGAGAATGTTCTCCACCGCGGCGGCGCGGAAGGAGTAGATCGCCTGCGCGTCGTCACCGACCACCGCCAGTCCCGCGCCGTCGGGCTTGAGCGCCTGCAGGATGTCCGCCTGTAGCCGGTTGGTGTCCTGGTACTCGTCGACCAGCACGTGGTCGAAGTGCGCACCGATGTGCTGCGCCAGGCGTGGCTCGGAGATCATCGCGTGCCAGTACAGCAGCAGGTCGTCATAGTCGAGCAGGCTCGCCTGCTGCTTTTGCTCCACGTAGGCGCGGTACAGGCGCGTGAGCTCCTGCTCCCATTGCGCGCACCACGGGTAGTGCTGCTGCAGCGTCTCCTGAAGCGATGCACGGGTGTTGACCCGGTTGGAGTAGATCTGCAGGCAGGTCTCCTTGCGCGGGAAGCGCTGCTCCTTGGCTGCCAACCCCAGCTCCTGGCGCAGACTGTCCATGAGGTCAGCGGCATCGGCGCGATCGATGACGCTGAAGTGCGGATCGAGCTGCAGGTGCGGCGCGTAGTGCCGCAGCAGACGGTTGCCGATGGAATGGAACGTACCGGTCCAGCTCAGGCGCTGGGAGATGCTCTGGCTGAGGCCGCCCAGGGGTTCATTGAGCGCCTTGCGCGTGATTTCGTACGCGCGGCGGCGCATTTCAGTGGCCGCGCGGCGCGTGAAAGTCAGCATCAGAATACGGGCCGGATCCACGCCGTGGATCACGAGGTGCGCTACACGATGCGCCAGAGTGTCGGTCTTGCCGGTGCCCGCGCCGGCGACGATCAGCAGCGGCCCCGCACTGTAGCCCTTCTCGGAGAGCGCCTCGCCATGCGTCACCGCCTTGCGCTGCGCGGCGTTGAGTCTTTCGAGGTGCGCTGTGGTGGGCATAGGTTCGGACGGGGACTATACCTGCCGCCCAAGCGCAATGGGCAGCGGTTACGATTGGGGGCATGAAGCCGGACAAGCAGACCCTGCACTTCGCGGGACGCGTCATAACCGTCACCACCGACGAAGTGGTGCTCCCAAACGGCCACCGAGCCTTGCTGGAAGTTGTGCATCATCCGGGAGGCGCAGCCGCGGTCGCGCTGGATGAGCGCGGGCGCGTCTGTCTGTTGCGCCAGTACCGCTATGTCGCCGACGGCTGGCTGTGGGAGTTGCCTGCGGGCAAGCTCGAGCCCAACGAGCCGCCGCTGGTCACCGCGCAGCGTGAGCTCACCGAAGAAGCCGGGGTGAGTGCCCGCCATTGGCTCAGCCTCGGCAGCTGCCTGAGCTCACCGGGCGTGTTCACCGAGAGGCTGCACCTGTTCCTCGCGACCGGGATCGGGCCCGCGGCCGTCGCCCACGAGGGTGCCGAGGTCATCGAGGTCCACTGGGTGCCGATCGACGCGGCATGCGCCTGGGCGCTGGATGGCACGATTATGGACGCCAAGACGGCCCTGGGCCTGCTGCGCGCACGACATATCACGGCGCAAACACCCTGCGCTGCGGGGGCGAAGATTCCGTGACCGATCTCGCGGAAGCGCCACGCCGCTCGCGGTTACCCTGCAGTTCGGGGAATCAGAGACTGCAGTGCAACTGGGTACCATAATCAGTGGACAAGCCAACTAAAACAAAACCCGTGCCGCCGGAGTCAGCGGCCGATGCCGAGCGCCGGCGGATCGGGAAGGTAGTGCACGATGATCGAGGCAACGCCTCGGTCAAATGGCTCGATGCGCCCGCCGATTACGTGCGCCCGGTGCTCGAAGTGGTGGGGGATAGCGGCCCGAAGCCCAGGTCCGAGGAAAGCTTCGACCCCTACGCGAACCGCAGCCCGCGCAGGCCCAGCACTGGCGGCACCACGCGCAGCGACCTGCGCAAGCTTTCGGAATGGATCAAGCTGATGCGCGAGCTCGAGGAGCGCAAGCGCAACGGCGGCGATCAGGACTGACCGGCGTTGCGACTGCCGTGCCGCCCCAGCGGCGGCCCGCGCGCTCCCAGCTAAGCTCACCCGCAACGTTCGATATGCGCGCGCTTGCGCGCGTTCGTCAGACGATAGAACCTGCGCAATTCGGCGAGCACTTCGCTCTCCCCACCGCCCTCCGCGCCGTAACTGCGCGCGCGCGCCAGCGTCTGCTCGAGGCGCCGGCAAAACCTCTCGGCATAGCAGCTTGCTTCGCGATACAGCTTCGCCCGGGCGTGCGTCAGGCGCGGATCGACCCGCGTGCGCTCGAACAGCACGCGGCGCAATTCCGCCGGGAAGCGTCCGGGAAACTGCCGGCGCAGGAGAGTGTAGCTCGCCACGTACTTGTCGACTTCCGCCTGCATCTCCAGCTCGAGCAGCGACACCGGCTTGTTGTGGTTGGCATTCCACGCAAGATACAGGAAGTGACTCACGCCCTCGAGCGCGGTCCAACAGTCGGCGACATTGCCCGCGTGCAGACACACCAGCGGATCCTCGCGCGCGAGGCGCTGCAGCAGCGCCGGGTCCAGGTACAGCGACATGACGAGTTCATCGCTGCCGTCGAGGGGCTGGGCCACGATCAGTTCCTCCTCCGCCGTGCCGCTGCGCGCGCCATGTGGCAGGCGCGCGCGATCGGTGACCAGGAAGTCGTAGACGTCGTGAGCGATGCTCACGTCGTAGATGCCGCCGATGAGATCCTGCAACCGCGACAGCAGCATGCGTCAGTGCGTGAAGGCGGTTCCGCCCGCGGTGGTGGGGTCGACACCGAGGCGCTTCAGCAGTGCGTAGCAGCGGGCGCTGCCGCTCTTGAGCCAGATCTCGTACAGCCGCAGGATGTCCCGGTCGGAGTGCGAGTACGAGGTCTCGCTGAGCTCATTCAGGGCATCCACCATGGGCTGGAACTTCTCTGACAGCTCGGCGAACACCGCCGCCAGCACCCTTCCTTTGCCCTGCGAGGTCGCCTGCGCGAGCGCGCCGTAGGCGCACCCGCCCATCGCAATGTGGTAGTCGATGTCGACCAGCTTGGCGGCGAAACCGTGCGCAAAGAATCCGGCGACGAACAGTGACACGTCGCCCAGGCGTTGCAGGGCGCGGTTGCGTTCGCCAACGCAGGGTGCCTCGAGCGCCTCGCCGAGCATCGCAACCGCGGGCTTCAGACGCAGGCCCTCCGGGGTACCGTCGAACAGGGCTTCGGAACGTGCGAACAGCGTGAGGAGATTCACCACGTAGTGCTCGGTGTGATCTTCGACGGCGAGGTGCTGCTTCGCGAGCGTGTCGTGCAGCGTGTCCTTGAAGAACTCGCGCAGATTTGCAACCGGGAGTACGCGTCTGGCAGCCTCACTCATCGTTGCTCGCCTCCTTCCGCAATATTGAATTGAGACTTTGTGCCAGGGCAATACTGACATCACCTACGTCACGGCCAATTTCGTGATGCGCTACGCTAATTGGGAAGGCAGAATCGGCCTACAAGGCTGGCAGCGCCGCCGGTACAGTGCTAACAACCCGTCAGGGGCAGCGTTGGATCCGCAACCGCTGGTAATCATCGAGACCCGCGGCCGCGCGCTGCCCGCCTGAAGCGCACCGCGCTTTACATATCCAGCACCGCGGCCAGCCGCGCGCAGTCGGTCACCGTGACGTCAGGCACGGTGAGCTCGTGCGGCCACGCGAGCGCGCGCCGGTTCATCCACGCGCTGCCAAGGCCCGCGGCGCGCGCCGCTTCCACATCCAGCAGCGGATCGTCCCCGACATAGAGAATCTCGCGCGGCGCGAGGCCGAGCTCGTGTGCGAGGCGCTCGAAGCAGCGCGGGTGCGGCTTGGCGGCACCGATCTGGCGGGCGTTCAGCGACACCGTGAATGCCTGGTCAAGTCCGATGCGCGCGAGGTCGGCATTGCCATTGCTGAGCGTGGCAAGCCGGTAGCGCTGGCGCAGGCGCGCGAGCGCCGGTGCCACGTCCGCGAACAGCTGCACCTGGTTGCGCGCGGCGAGGAACACTTCGAATGCCTCGCTCGCGATGCGCTCGTCGTAGCCGTAATCGCGCGCGTGGGCGGCGAGCGCGGTGAGCCGCAGATAACTGAGGTCGTGGGCATGATGCGGTTCGCGGCGGGCAAGCTGCTCGCGCGCGGTACGCATGTCCTCGGGCGAGACGCGCTGCGCAATGCGCGGGCAATTCTGCTGCAGCCAGGCGAACAGGCACGCTTCGGCGCGCGCCAGCACCGGCTCGACATCCCAGAGTGTATTATCGAGGTCGAAAGCAATGGCGCGCACGTTGCTCAGCACCCCGGCAGGTTAGCATTCAATGGCGCCGCTCACGCTCGTCATCGGCAACAAGAACTACTCCTCGTGGTCGCTGCGGGCGTGGCTGCTGATGAAGCACGTCGGGGTTGAGTTCGCTGAGGTCGTGATCAGGCTCGACACCGCCAGCACCCACGACGAGATCGAAAAATACGGACCCAGCGGCCGTGTGCCGGTGTTGCGCCAGGGTGAGCTGTGCGTGTGGGACTCGCTCGCCATCTGCGAGTACGTCGCGGAGCTCACCGGCAAGGGCTGGCCGCAAGCGCGCGAGGCACGCGCGCTGGCGCGCTCGGTATGCGCAGAAATGCACTCCGGCTTCGCCAACCTGCGCACCCTGTGGCCGATGAACGCGCGCGCGCGCAACCGCCGCACCGCGATGCTGCCGGCGCTGGAAGCGGATATCGAACGCATCGATGAGATCTGGAACGACTGCCGGCGGCGCTTCGGCAGCGGCGGACCCTGGCTGTTCGGCGAATACACGGTTGCCGACGCGATGTACGCTCCGGTCGTGCTGCGCTTCAACACCTACGGCGCGCGCATCTCCGAGAGTGCGCGCTGGTACATGGCGGCCGTGCTCGAGGACGGCGCGCTGCAGGAATGGCTGCAGGCTGCGAAGCTCGAGCCATGGACGATCGCCACCGACGAAGTTGGCTGACGGAAAGACTCACCATGCATCAGAACATCCGCCGCACTGCGTGGCTGCTCTTGTGCGCGCTCAGCGCGCTCGGCAGCGCCGCACGCGCCGCCGAGGGCGGCAACGCGTCTTTCACGGTGGAAGATCTGGTGCTTCTCAAGCGCATTACCGATCCGCAGGTCTCCCCCGACGGCCGCCATGTCGCCTTCGTGCAGCGCGAGACCGACATGGACGCCAACAAGGGTCGTACCAGCCTGTGGCTGCTGCAGTTCCCGCCGGGCAATGCGCAGCCGCGCCGGCTTACCGAGGTCAAGGCGAACGACTCGAGCCCGCGCTGGTCGCCCGACAACCGCACGCTCTACTTCCTGTCGACGCGCTCGGGTAGCTCACAGGTCTGGCGCCTGGGGCTGGTCGGGGGCGAGGCGCAGCGCGTCACCGACTATCCGCTGGAGGTTGGGGCGCTCAAGGTGTCCCCGCGCGCGGATCTGCTCGCGCTGTCGATGGAAGTGTTTCCCGACTGCGCCACCCTCGCCTGCACCAGGGAGCGGCTGGACGCGAGGCTCAAGGACAAGGCGAGCGGGCGCACCTACGAGCGGCTCTTCATCCGGCACTGGGATGCCTGGAGCAACGGCACGCGTTCGCACTTGTTCACCGTGCAGCTTGCGCCCGACGGCGCGAGCGCAGCGCCCATCGATGTGTCCAAGGGCTTCGATGCCGACATTCCGGGCAAGCCCTTCGGGGGCGATGAGGACTTTGCCTTCAGCCCCGACGGCAAGTCGCTGGTCTTCTCGGCGCGCATCGCCGGGCGCACCGAACCCTGGTCCACCAACTTCGATCTGTTTCAGGGGCCGGTGGACGGCAGCGCCGCGCCCGTGAATCTCACCGCCAGCAACCCCGCCTGGGATGCACAGCCGGTGTTCCTCGCCGACGGAGATCTCGCGTGGCTGGCGCAGGACCGCCCGGGCTTCGAGTCGGACCGCTTTCACATCGTGCTGAAGGACGCGCACACCGGCGCGGTGCGCTCGCTCACCGGGGGCTGGGATCGTAGCGTCCATCACCTTGGCGCAACCCCCGACGGCAAGGCCCTGCTGGCCAGCGTCGATGAGCTGGGCCAGGCCGCGCTGTACCGCGTCGACCCGAAGAGCGGGACGCCGGTCAGGCTGGTTGCGAGCGGCGCGGTGGAGGCGTTCAGCGCGGGACGCGAGCGCGTGGTGTTCGCGCTCGCGGGACTCGGCGGGCCCGCCGACCTGTACTCGGTTGCGCTGCGCGGCGGCAAGTCCGAGCGGCTGACGGATGTCAACCACGAGATCCTGGCGAACCGGTACATGAGCGAATTCGAGCAGTTCAGCTTCAAGGGCTGGAACGATGAGACCGTGTACGGCTACCTCGTGAAGCCCTACGGCTTCGATCCCGGCAAGCGCTACCCCATCGCGTTCGTTGTGCACGGCGGCCCGGAGGTGAGCTTCGGGAACCTGTGGACCTACCGCTGGAACGCGCAGGCGTTCGCCGGTGGCGGTTATGCGGTGCTCATGATCGACTTTCACGGTACGCCCGGTTACGGCCAGGCGTTCACCGATTCCATCAGATACGACTGGGGCGGCAAGCCGCTCGTCGACCTGCAGAAGGGGCTTGCGGCCGCGATCGAGAAGTACCGGTGGCTCGATGGGGAGCGCAGCTGCGCGCTCGGCGCCTCCTACGGCGGCTTCATGATGAACTGGATCGAGGGCAACTGGCCGGATCGCTTCCGCTGCATCGTCAACCACGATGGGCTGTTCGACCAACGCAGTATGTACTATGCCACCGAGGAGCTATGGTTCCCGGAGTGGGAGCTGGGCGGCCCGCAGTATGAGAATCCGCAGCATTACGAGGCGGTGAATCCGGTCGATTTCGTCTCGAAGTGGCGCACCCCGATGCTGGTCGTGCACGGCGAGCAGGACTTTCGCATCCCTTACTCGCAGGGACTCGCCGCCTTCACCGCGCTGCAGCGCCGCGGCATCGAGAGCAGGCTGCTGGTGTTCCCGGACGAGAATCACTGGGTGTTGAAACCCGCCAACAGCATCCTGTGGTATCACACGGTGCTGGGGTGGCTCGATGCGCACCTGAAGAACTAACCGCACCAGCCCCAAGCACTTCGTCGACACGAAATCGCTTCGGGCTCGATGCGCACCTGAAGAACTGACCGTCAGCGCGTCTTGCGAAACCGATAGCCCGCAAGCACCAGCGAGTCGTCCGTGAGCTCGGCGGCCGACTCCGCGGATGCTGCGCGCACATCGCGGCACAGCTTCGGATCCTGCGTAGCGGTGAACTGCTCGCCGACTTTCTTCCAGGAGAGCTCGCACCCGGGCACGCTGCGTACGTCATCGGCCACGACGCCGGTGAAGAGCTCCGGATGCTCCTGGCCGTCGCGCCAACGCAGCGGCTCGGCAAACGTGTAGACGGTCTCGACGATGCCGCGCTTCTCATCGACCCGGAAGCTGAACATCTTCTCGCTCATGACGCGGCGCGGATCCTCGGCTGCCATCTCCTGCACGTAGAACACGTGATGTCCGAGCCGCGGCGTGTGCACCTTCAGGATGATCAAGGCGATCCGGTCGCGCGGCGGCTGCACGCGGCGCTGCGCGTCGCTGTCGGCCTGGGCGGTGTTGTCGTAGTTGCCCGGCAGCCAGCCGAGAAGCTGCGTGAGCTCGCTCTCGCGCAGCTTGCTCTGGTCGGCACAGGCGCCGAGCAGCCCGAGGGCGGCAACAACCGCGGTCGCGGCGGGGAGCGCAGCGCAGGCGCCCTCAGCCATACGATGCCCGCCACTGGGCACGATACTTGAGACCGAGGTCAATCAGGCGCTCGAGCAGCTCCCCGTAGGGCAGGCCGCCTGCGCGCGCGGACTCCGCAAAGTCCTCGGTGCTCTCGAGATTGGGGTTGGCGTTCGCCTCGAGCACGTAAACCTGGCCTTGCGGGGTCACCCTGAAATCCATGCGAGCATAACCGGACATGCCGAGTGCCCGGTAGATGCGGCGCGAGAGCCGATCGAGCGCTGCGAGCACCTGCGGCGGCAGGTCGGCGGCCGCATGGGTGCTGATGCCGTACTTCGCCTGGTAGCGCTTGTCCCATTTCACCTTGCGCGTCGCGATGGCCGCGAGCGAGTCCGGCATGGAGCCGAACACCATCTCCCACACCGGCAGGCGCGCGAGCCGTTCGTTCCCCATCACCCCGACGTACAGCTCGCGGCCGGCGATGTATTCCTCCACCAGCGCATCGGTTTTCACCTGCTCGTGAACAAACCCGATGCGTTCCTTCAGCTTCGCGGCATCCTCCACCACCGATGCCTGGGCGATCCCGAGGGATGCGTCCTCGACCGTGGATTTTACGAACAGCGGAAAACGCAGCTTGCGCGGCACCTGAATGCGCGCGCCGCGCCGCAACACAGCGAACTGCGGAGTGGCGATGCGGTGGAACGCCAGCAGCTGCTTGGAGAGCGACTTGTCGCGCGACAGCAGCAGTCCACGCGGATTGCAGCCCGTGTACGGCTGGCGCATGAGCTCGAGGAACGCCACCACGTGCTGATCGTAGGTGACGATGCCGTCGAATTCCTCCAGCAGGTTAAAGACAATGTCCGGTTCCCAGTCGGCGATGGTGCCGCGCAGCTCGGTAAGGCTGTCGCGCACGCCGATGCAGCGCACGTCGTGCCCGAGTTTACGTAATGTGCTGGTGACGTCGTACTCCGTGCGCCACTCTTCGATTTCCTTGTCGCTGTGACCTTCGAGACTCTCCGGAGGCACCAGGCTCGCGTGCACCACGACGAGCGTGCGCAGTCGTCTCATAGCGGCAAGTGTGGAGTCTCACCCTGGGAGTAAAGCCCCGTGAGCCGCTCGAGCATCCAGCGCGAGTAGCGCAGGGCACCGCGGCGGTTGCCGCGCACGTAGAGTTTCAGCCGCTCACTGCGCTCGATGAGCATGCGCAGAACCTGCTCGACGCTGTAGCGCTCGGTCTTCAGCGCCCGCGCGACGGCCGCGGTCAGCGGCCGCAGGTTGGTGCGCAGCAGCGTCGCCGCGCGCAGCGCGTCCTTGCGCGAGCGCTCGGGGCCGAAGGCGCGGCGCAACAGCTCGTCGGCGAGTCCGCGCCGGATCTGGCGGTTGCGCGCGAGCTTGCGCCGATAATGCTGTGCCAGAGTGCGGGTGTTATGTCCGAGCGGTTCGATGCGCGTGCGGTTACGGACCGGCGCGCGCACGCCGCGCACGCTCGCCACCAGCTCATCGACCGCCTGCAGCTTGTGGAACGCCGGCCAATCCGCGTAGCTCTTGCGCCAGCCGGACTTGGGCGCCAGCCACACCGCGAAGGTCTCGGCAAAGTCCTCGGTCGGATGCGCCTGGGCGTACCACTCGCCCAGGTGGTGTACGTAGCGCCGGCTCCCAGGGCGTGCCCGATAGCGCGCCGGATAGGGGAGCGAGGCGGGGCCAAACACCGTGCGCCAGCGCTTGCGCCGCCGCAGCCGGTAGGCGTTGTCGAGCGCGTGTCCCGCCTCGTGACGCAGGATGCGCAGCAGCAGCCGTGAGTTGCCCCCTTCGGCTTCGCGCATGATGCGCCGCTCCAGCCGCTCGAGCCGCGGATGCGCGAGGTAGAACGGCACCGCAATGCCCGGCACACCGTCGGGCGAAAACCACTCCTCGGACAACCACACGTGCGGCCGGATACCGATGCCGCGGCGCTCGAGGTCCGCATACAGGCGCCGCACGTGACGCGCCAGCGGGGAGCGCTCGATGGAAAGCTTCAGATCGCAGAAGCGCATTGCCAGCAGCTGCTCGTCGGACAGACGCGCCCAGGGCCGTGCCGGGGAGCGCGCCGCGATCTTGGTCGGGCGTGTCGTGGACATACCTGCGAGGCGAACGTGCGAGGGGATATCGAGACGCGAGCTTAACTCGTGCGCTCGCGCGCTGTCTGCTACTGGGGCAGCAATTGGAAGCAGGATCGCGACGGGCGCCTGCTCCTTACGCGCTTGGCGATGCTCAGGCGCTAAGGTCCAGCAGCGCCCGGGCGAGCAGCCGATCGGCGCTGCTCTCGATCAACTGCTTCTTGATCAGGCTGTTGCGCCACAAAGTTGGGATTGCGCTTGCAGTGTAGTGTGCACCGGCGAGCGCGCCGCACGCCGCGGCCACCACATCGGAGTTGCCGCCCGTGTTGGCAGCTCCCAGGACGGCGTCGCGAAAATTCCCTGCGCGGGCAAAGCTATCCAGCGCCGCAGCGAGCGCTGCCGGCGCCGTGCTGCCGCCTGAGGCGGTGAGCGGGATCGGGTGCAGCGCCGCATCCACAGCGGACTGCGCCTGCGCAAGGATCACGGACTTGGGCTGCCCGGACAGCGCTGCGTGCAGTGCCTGCGCCAGGGCGCGACAGGCGGTCAGGACGGCCGGTGCCTGGCAGGTGGTGCGCGCGGCTTCGGCGGCCCGTTCGGTGGCTGCCGCGGGTTGCGCGAAGAAATACATCGCCACCGGCGCGACGCGCGACAGAGCTTCGGGATCCAGCGCATCCGGATCGTGCGAGCCGGAAAACGGCTGCCGCCGCCATTGCGCCAGCGCCAGCGCCCGGGCCGTGCCCGCAGTGATCCCGACGCACTGGCCGGTGCAGGACAGATACCCTTCCTGCTGCCAGCGGTGGTAGCGCGCGACCTGGTCAGCGGCATCGAAGCCTGCGCACTCGAGCAGGCTCTCGGCGAGGCACAGCGCCATCGCGGTGTCGTCGCTCCAGCCGCCGCGGGGCAGATCAAAGGGTCCGCCGCCGAGCATATCGCCTACGGGGGTGAATTTTCCCGGCCGCCGGTATTGGGTTGCGGCCGCGACCGCATCCCCCACCGCAAGCCCGAGGAGCGCGCCGAGGAAGCGCTCGCGCAAGCCGCGCGCCGCCGACAGTGTGGCGGGATCAAGCAGCGGATCTGCGCCCGCCGCGCTCGAGCGCGCCCACTGGCGCACGTACTCGGTCTGCTGGGGAGTTTCCGGCACCTGCGGCCACAGCGCCGCCCGCCCGCTTTGCTGCCACAGGCGGTTGAGCTCGGCCACGGCCTCGTCCCCCGGCAGGCCGCGCTCCACCAGCAGGCACCCGGCCACCGTGCCGGTGCGGCCGATCCCGGCGCGGCAGTGCAGGTAGACCAGGCGGCCCGAGCGCAGCGCGTCGCGCACGCAGTCGAGCAGCTCGGCCATGTGCTCGGGCTGCTGCGGAATGCCGTGGTCGGGGATCGGCTTGCGGAAGTAGTCGACGCTGTGGGGCAGCTCGGCGTCATAGGGCGCAAGCTCCTCAGGGTGCGTGAGATCGATGAAACAGTTGACGCCCGCCTCCAGCAGGCGCTGCAGGCGCGCCCGGGTTGCCGCCGCGGTAGAACCGCCGGGATGCTCACCGGCGAGGAGTTTCCCCGGCAGCACCCAGTAGCAGTTGGACAGCGGAGGCGGCGCGGCGAGCGGCGACGCGTTCATGCGGTGCCAGCTGCCAAGGCTACGAGCGCGTCCTCATCCTGCTCGCTCATTGGCACCAGCTGCTGCGCGTCGAGGCCAGCGAAATCGAAGCGCCGGGTGTCGGCAAGGTGCTCGGGCTCGACGTTGCGCAGCGCCGAAAAAATCGACTCGGTGCGACCGGGAAACTCGCGCTCCCACGCCGCGAGCATTTTCTTCACTGCGAGGCGCTGCAGGTTCTCCTGTGAGCCGCACAGATCGCACGGTATGAGCGGGAAGGCGCGGCCGCGCGCGTAGCGGGCGATGTCGCGCTCGGCGACGTACGCCAGCGGCCGGATGACGATGTGGCGGCCGTCGTCGGACAGCAGCTTCGGCGCCATCGCCTTCAGGCGCCCGCCAAAGAACAGGTTGAGAAACAGCGTCTCGACGATGTCGTCACGATGGTGCCCGAGCGCGATCTTGGTGACGCCGTTCTCGGCGGCGAACCGATAGAGCGCCCCGCGCCGCAGCCGCGAGCACAGCCCGCACATGGTGCGCCCCTGCGGGACGACACGCTTCACGACGCTGTAAGTGTCCTGCTCGATGATGCGAAACGGCACGCCCGCGGCTTCCAGGTATCGCGGCAGCACATGCGCGGGAAATCCAGGTTGCTTCTGATCGAGATTGACGGCGATGAGCTCGAAGCTCACCGGGGCGCTGCGCTTGAGCGACACGAGAACATCCAGGAGTGTGTAGGAGTCCTTGCCTCCCGACACGCACACCATCACGCGGTCGCCGTCGCCGATCATGCGGTAGTCGGCAATCGCCCTGCCGACCGAGCCGCGCAGCTGCGCCGCCAGGCGCTGCAGGGTGCGAGAAGGCTTCGCTGCTGGGGCGATCACGGCAACTGACAGGACGACTCTCTTTGGTCCGGCGGCGGACGGGCGACAAGGCGCGAGCTTTCCTCAGGCAGCGGCGCTGCTGCTGGCGGTGCTCTCGAGATACTTTGCCTCGACGTAGCGCACGAAGGAAGTGGCCGACAAGGGCTTGCCGGTAGCGCCCTTCAGCAGCTCCTGCACCGGCACCTTGGCGCCAAGGCCGTGTACGTGCGTGCGCAGCCAGCCGAGGAGCCCGGAGAACTCCCCGCGTGCGAGCTGCTCGTCGAGCTCCGGCACTTCGGCGCGCAGACTCTCGTACAGCTGCGCGGCAATGACGGCGCCGAGCGCGTAGGACGGGAAGTATCCGAAGGAGCCCACGGCCCAGTGAATATCCTGCAGACAGCCTTCGACATCATTGGCGGGGCGAATTCCCAGGCGCTGCTCCATGCCGGTGCTCCAGGCCTCCGCCAGGTCGCGCACCGCCAGCTCCCCGCTCAGCAGCTGCTTTTCCAGCTCGTAGCGCAGCATGATGTGCAATGGGTAGGTGAGCTCGTCCGCATCGACGCGAATCAGCCCGCGCCGCACCCGGGTGAGATGGCTGTAGATGCTCTCCACGTCCCATTCCGGTCCGCTCGCCCCGAAATGCTTCGCCAGCAGCGGCTGCAGGTAGCGCACGAACGGCCGGCTGCGACAGACCATCATCTCGATGAGCAGCGACTGGCTCTCCTCGAGGGCCATACCCCGGTCCCTGCCGACGGGCTGGTCGCGCCAGTCCTGCGGCAGGCCCAGGTCGTACATCGCATGTCCGGTCTCGTGTAACGCCCCGAGCAGACCGGAGAAGATGTCCTCGGGATCGAAGCGCGTGGTGACTCGGATATCGCCCGGAACACCTTCGGTAAAGGGGTGCTCGCTCTCATCCAGTCGTCCGCGGTCGAAGGGGAAACCGATGCTCTTCATGACTTCCACGACCAGGGCGCGCTGCTTGCTCGCGGGGAATTTGCCCGTGAGCGGCAGCAACGGTCGAGTCTGCTGCTCGGCGATGACTTCGCGGATGAGCGAGGGGAGCCGGCGCGAGAGCGCCTTGAACATGGCGTCGATATCGGCGGTGGTCAGGCCGGGACTGAACTCGTCCACCAGCGCATCGTAGGGGGCGAGATTAAGCGCCTGGCCCAGGAGGGTCGCCTTGTCGCGCACTAGGTGAACCACTTCCTCCAGGTACGGCGCGAACGCCTCGAACTTGCCCTGGGCGCGGGCCTCGAGCCAGCGCGATTCGGCACGCGAAGCGGCCTTGGTGAGCCGCGACACCAGGGTGACGGGGGTCGCGATCGCATGATCGCGCTGCCGGCGCATTTCGTGCAGGTTCGCGATCTGCCAGTCGGCAAGCCCCTGGATGTTCGCCTGAGCCCGATCCAGGAGCCGCGTGATGCGCGGCGCCGTGAGCAACGCGTGATGTTCGGTCTCCAGCGCCGCGAGCTGCTCGCCGCGCACGTCGGCACTGCCGCGCGGCATCATCACCGCCGCGTCCCAGCGCAGCAGCGCGAGAGCGCCGCGGAAGGCATGCAGGCGCTTGAACTCCTGCTCGAGTTGCTTGTAGGGCGAGGCGGACATGAACGGTTCGGCAGCGGGAAGACGGCCCCTATTCTAACATCTCCGGCGGACCTCCGCCCCACCATCAGGAGCGTATTTTTATTATTAATCAATATGTTAGGCTAGATGACAGTCATTTGACAGCGCGCGGCGCTTGACGGCGCGCGGGCCTTGAGGGCCAAAGTTCACAGCTTCGGATTATGTGGCCTGTTGCAGGCGCGGGAGCGCGGCCGCGACGGGCCGCTGCGGCCCGCGGCGCCGGGAACGCGGTTGTGGGGGCAGCGACTGCCACGCGAGCATCGCGCGCTTGCGATCTTCTCCCCAGTGATATCCCCCGAGAGCACCGTCCTTGCGCAGCACGTTGTGGCACGGGATGAGCCACGCGACGGGGTTGGCGCCGACGGCCTTGCCCACGGCACGCGCGCCGCCGGCCACGCCGACCGCACGCGCGAGCGCCGCGTACGTAGTCGGTCCGACGAAGCCGAGCTCGAGCAGCGCCTGCCAGACTTTGAGCTGAAAGTTCGTGCCCTTCACGGCGAGCTTCACGGGCACCGCGGCACGCGCGGCAGCTGCGCCACCGGATGCGCCCCAGATTCGCCCCGCGAGATGAGCGGCTGCGTCCTCGTCGCGCACCAGGCGCGCCTGCGGCCAGCCGGCCTCGAGCGCAGCGACGGCCGCGCCCTCCCCGCCCGACTCGACGAACGCCAGATGGCACAGGCCGCGCGAGGTGCTCGCGAGCAGTGCGTGACCAAAGGGCGTGTCGGTGAACCCGTACCTGATCTGCATGCCGCGGCCGCGCGCCTTGAGCTCGCCGGGTGTGACGGCATCGAGCGTCACCATCAGATCGTGCAGCCGCCCCGGGCCGGATAGGCCGACGGAGTACGCCGCATCGAGCACCGAAGGCGTGCTGATGAGCGCTCCGCGGGCGGCGCGCGCGGTGACGAACGCCAGGTACTGCCGGGGCGTGACGCCGGCCCAGCGGCGGAACAGGCGGTTGAAATGGAACTCCGACAGTCGCGCCGAGGCTGCGATCGCGGCCAGGCGCGGCTGCGCGCGGAAATTGGCGTCGATGAAGCGGATCGCACGGGCAATGCGTGCGAAATCGCGGCTGTCGAGGAATGCGGGCTCGGTGTGCATGGGTGTAATGATAGTCGCGTGTGCGCGGCGCGCGACCCGATTCTTGCGGCGTCGCGGCGGTGAGTGCGCGGCTCGCTCAGGCGATCTTCAGTTACACTGTCACGGGAGCGCTGCATCAGGTCACGGCCACAGATGCGTGTATGGCCAGCGCGCCACAACCACGCCCACGCCGATCGAAATCACCAGCAGCAACGTAACTGTGAGTCCGATCAGCAGGCGCCGCATCGTTACATCATAACCTGACATGCATTCACCGAAATAACCGCCGCGTGCCACAGAAACTCGCCATCTGCCTGCTCGCGTCCGAAGTGGAACCACTCTCCAAGACCGGTGGACTGGCGGATGTGAGCGGGGCACTGACGAAGTACCTGCACGGCGCCGGTCATGACGCGCGCCTGTTCACGCCGTGCTATGCGTCTATCGATCGCGCAGCGTATTCCGCACAGCCGGTGGCGGGCCTGCAGCAGCTGCCGCTGGCGGTGGGACCCAACAACTACGTTTTCTCGGTGCTGCGCGCGCTGCTCCCCGGCGGCGCGCCGGCGTACCTGATCGACTGCCCCGCTTTGTATGCGCGCAGCACGATTTATACCAACGATCCTGACGAGCACGTGCGCTTCCTCGGCTTCACACGCGCGGCCCTCGCCGCCTGTCAGCGCCTCGGCTGGGCGCCGCAGGTTCTGCATTGCAACGACTGGCACACCGCTTTTGCGCCGTTGTTTCTCAGGACGGCATGGGAGAACGAGCCGCTATTCGCCGCGACCCGCACGGTGCTCACGATCCACAACATCGGCTATCAGGGCATTTTTCCGGCAACCCAGATCGCGGACCTGGGGCTGCCGGGCAGGAGTAACCTGCTGCACCAGCCCGATCTTGCCGCCGGGCGGATCAATGCGCTGCGCCACGGCATCGTGTACGCCGACTGCATCACCACGGTCAGCCCGACCCACGCACGCGAGATCTGCTCCGCTGAATACGGCATGGGGCTGCAGGACAGCCTGCGCGCCCGCGGCGACACCGTGTCGGGCATTCTGAACGGCGTCGACTACGACGAGTGGGATCCGCGCCACGACCGCTACCTGCCGGCCCACTATGACGCCGAGCGCCTCGCGGTGAAGGGTGAGCTGAAGCGCCAGTTCGCGGCGCGCCAAAAGCTGGTGCAAGCGCCGCACGTGCCACTCGCCGGGCTCGTGAGCCGGCTGGCCGCGCAGAAGGGTATCGAGCTCATGTTTGAGGCGTTGCCGAAAGTGCTCAGCGCGCGGGCACTGAGCTTCGTGGCTCTGGGCAACGGCGAGCCGCTGTACGAGGAGTTCTTCACCGCCCTCGAGCGGCGCTTCCCGGGGCGCGTGGTGTTTCACTGCGGTTACGATGATGAGCTCGCGCACTGGATCGAGGCGGCGAGCGATCTGTTTCTCATGCCCTCGCGCTACGAGCCGAGCGGCCTCAACCAGATGTACAGCCTGCGCTACGGTACCGTGCCGATCGTGCGCCGCACCGGCGGACTCGCCGATTCGGTCAAGCAGTACAACCCCCGGACCGGGACGGGCACCGGGGTGGTGTTCAAGGATTTCAACCCGCCGGCTCTGGAGCGGGCGCTGAACAGCGCGCTCGACCTGTACGCCACGCCGGCGCACTGGACGCGGTTCGTGAAAAACGGCATGCGGCAGGACTTTTCCTGGCAGCGCCAGACAAGCAGGTACGTCGCGCTCTACAAGCGACTCACTGCAGCGTGAAGGTGCCGCGCTCCTCGAACGGAATCGAGCGCATCAGGCCCTGGGACAGCGCGATTTTCCCCACCAGACGGTAGGCAACGCTCTGCCCCAGCGCGTCCGAGCCGCGCCCGAGAAGCTTGATGAGCGTGCCCGCGAGGTTGGTCGTGACGTTCATGTCGAATTCCGCCTCTCCCATGGCGGGCACGACGAAGCTCGCGGCCGACACGCCGCTCGCGAACTCCTGCCCCTCGACTTCCACGGTGTACTCGAGTCCCTTCACCGGCAGCGTGCGCTCATTGGGGTTCTGCACCCGCATGCGCACCTTCAGGCGCTGTTCCCACAGGTCGCTGTTCAGGATCTGCACGTTGACGATCGACAGCCTGGGAGGCGTGAATTTCGGCGCCAGCGCGCAGGCGCCGAGCAGCAACGCGGCCAGCAGCCATAGGTAGCAACGGGCGATGGCGGTCATGTTGGCGCGCGACCGAAACTGCCGTTCAGGTGCGCGTAGTCGCGAGCGAGTTGTGCAGTGAGTGCGCCCGGCGGCAGTCGCCAGATCCAGTTTCCCTCGACCGTCCCCGGCGTGTTGAGGCGCGCCGCCGAATCCAGGCCGAGGATGTCCTGCGCGGGAATGATGGCGAGCCGCGCTACCGATCCCAGGGCGGCGCGTATCAGCACCTCGGGCATGGCGCCCGGCGTCACGCGCAGAAAATAGTCCACGCGTTGCGCGGTGTCGCGCTCGAGGCTCGAGTACCAGCCGAGCGTGGTGTCGTTGTCGTGGGTGCCGGTGTACGCCACACAGTCACGCTCGTGCAGATACGGCAGGTGCGCATTGGCCGCATCGCCATCAAAGGCAAACTGCAGCACGCGCATCCCCGGCAGACCGAAGCCATTCTTCAGCGCCAGCACGTCTTCGGTAATGACCCCGAGATCCTCGGCGACCAGCGGCAGATCGCTGAACTCGTCCCGCAGCCGCCCCAGCAGTAGTTCGCCGGGAGTGCTGAGCCACGCGCCGCTGCGCGCATCGGCAGCGCCCGCGGGGATGGACCAGTGGGCCGCGAGCGCCCGGAAGTGATCGATGCGCAGCACATCCATCCGCGCCAGCTGCGCGCGCACCCGTGCGAGCCACCAGGCGAAGTCGGTGCTACGCAGCGCCTGCCAGTCGTATACCGGATTGCCCCACATCTGTCCCTTGTCCGAGAAGTAGTCCGGCGGCACGCCCCCGACCGCCGCCGGCTCGCCGCTGGCGGTGAGCTGGAACAACTCGCGATGCACCCAGGTTTCCACCGACGAGGGGCCGACGTAGAACGGCAGGTCGCCGAACAGCCGCACACCGCGCGAGCGCGCGTGCGCGCGCAGCCGATCCCACTGCACGTGAAACGCATACTGCTCGCGTTCGATGCGTGCGAGCTCGGGCGCGAGCTCGCTTCCCGCCTGCGCGAGCGCCTCGGGCGCGCGGTCGCGCAGCGGCGGCGGCCAGCTCCAGAAAGGCGCACCGCCGTGCGCGCGCGTCAGTGCCTCGAAAAGTGCGTAGTCGTGCAGCCAGGCTCCTGAGACCGCCAGGAACTCCGGATCGATCGGCACGTTCGGGTCGGGCAGCTCCGCGGCATCGATGAACGTCGGGTTGCCCGCGAAGTCAGAGCGCACCCAGTAAGGCGAGTGATCGGCGCCCACCGGGCCCACCGGCAGAATCTGCCACACGGAAAAGCCGGCCTGCGCGAGCCAGTCGATGAAGGCGCGTCCGCCGCGCCCGAGTGCCGCCTCGAGGGCGGACAGCGGCAGCAGCACGCCGGCGCGGCGCCGATCAAAAACGGGTAATCGCATGTTGCACGCGATCCGCTGTCAGCCGGCGGTGGCGCGGCGCATGACGCCACCGTGCTCGGGGGAACCGCTCCCCTCTGAGATCGGCACCGCCAGCTCGCCCGGGGGCGTGAGATTCAAGCGCCGGTACAGCGTCAGCAGCTGGCGCCGGTAGAGGCGGTCGAACTGGCTCACGGCATCCGCCGGGTTGTAGTCCCCGAACCACCAGAACCAGTCGGAGCTCTCGCACAACGCGAGCTGCCGGCCGGCGGCCGCGCGCTGTGCCGGATCGCTCGCGCCCTGCATCACGCGATCGTAGGCCTCCTTGGCGTCGCACAGCAGATCCCACGCCCGGTTCTTGGCCGGATCTCCAATCCAGGTCGCGAGCGTACCGTGCACCCAGCTGCCGGCACAGACCCGCGGCAGCGGCGCGGGCTGGATGCCGCGCGCGAGACACTCCGACAGGGTCGTGAGCTCGAGCTGCGGATGCTTCGCGAGCTGCTCGTACAGGGCACCCAGGAAGTAGAAACCGTTGAACGGGTAATGCTCCCAGGCGTTCTCGCCGTCGAGCGCGATGAGCACCGCGTGATTGCCGCCCGACTCATAGCCGCGCGCGAGCTGCGCCAGGTCATTGACCAGGTTGGCGACCGCGTCATCCGCGTGCCAGGTCGCGTAGGTGAAGCCGAGGAGATCGGAAAGGGTGTCGTCGCGGAAGAAACAGCTCATGCCCGTGTCACCCAGGCGGTAAGGGCGGTTGTAGGCCAGCGGGTCCTGCGCCGCCTGAGCGTCGCTGAGCTCGAGGCTGCCGCGCAGCACCGCGGCGCTGCTGGCGGCCCAGCGGAAACCGCTGGCGGCGAGCAACTCGAGCGTGCCGGCGCTGATCGCGCCCTCCGCAGGCCAGCAGCCCGCGGGACGGGTGCCGAAGACGCGTGTAAACACGCGGATAGCCTCCTCGACGTGCCAGGTGGCGCGCGCCGCGCCGCCCGCGTAGGCCGCATGCGCCGGCAGCGCCATGGCGGGAACCGCGTCGCGCGCGCACTGAAAGTCGAGCAGCAGAGGGATGATCGGATGTCCGTAGGGGGTGACCGACAGCTCGCACTGCCCGCGCTCGGCCAGCTGGCGGTAGCGCGACAGCACCTGGCCCACCAGCTCCCCGATCAGCGACAGCAGATCGCGCCGCTGCGCGGCGCTGAAGTCGCGCCCGCGCTCGGTGAGGCGCGCCACCAGCGGATCGCTGCGCCGCACGGTCTCGCCGAGCCACGCGAGGTGATACCAGACGGCAAGGTCGTGGATGAACTGGTCGGAAGCGTAAGCGATGCGCTCGGGCGTGCTGAGCGTCTCGGCGATGGTCGCGAGCTCCAGGTACGGCCCGAAGCGCTCGATCATCTGCTTGCGCTGTGCGCGCAGGCACGCGCGCAGCAGCTCCAGCCGCACCGCCGGCTCGGTTGGCACCGGATCCGGACCCAAAAGCCCCAGCACCGGGTCCGGCAGCGGGCTGCCGCTCTTGAGATGCGCGGCTACGCGCCGCGCGATCTCCTCGATCTGCTCGATCAGCAGCGAGCTGAAGTTCACCACCGCGCGCGCCGCCGGGTTGCCCTGCAGGTGCGCCGCCATGTCGGTGTAGTCCTTGATGGCGTGCAGATAGGTCCACGGCAGCGTGTACTGGCCGGTGAGCGCGTCCTTGTACTGCGGCTGGTGCATGTGCCACAGCAGAATGACCGGCAGGCGGGGCGCTGCGCCCATCAGGAAGCGCTCCGCATGCCGCGCAGCATGTCGGAAGTGACCAGCACCACGCCTTTCTCCGTCAGGTGGAAGCGGCGCGTATCCGCCTCGCGCTCGACACCGATGCGGGTGCCGTCGGGAATCTCGCAGCCTTCGTCGACGACCGCCCCGGTGATGGTGCAAGCGCGGCCGATGTCGACGTGCGGCAGGATCACGGAGCGTTGGATGCTGGTGCGCTCTTCGACGCGCACCGCGGAAAACAGCAGCGACTCGCGCACCACGGCGCCGGAGATGATGCACCCGCCTGACACCATGGAATTGATGGCCATACCGCGGCGACCTTCCTCGTCGAGGATGAACTTGGCGGGCGGCTGCTGCACCTGGTAGGTCCAGATGGGCCAGTCCACGTCGTAGATGTTGAGTTCGGGCCGCACGTGCACCAGCTCGAGGTTGGCGTCGTAGTAGGCATCGATGGTGCCGACGTCGCGCCAGTAGCTTTGCGCACGCGTCTTCACGTCCTGGAACGGATAGGCAAACACCTGGCGATTGCCGCCGATGGCCTCGGGCAGGATGCTCTTGCCGAAGTCATGGGTGGAAGACTCGTTGGCGGCATCCGCGGCGAGCAGGCTTTCGAGCAGCCGGGTGTTGAAAACGTAGATGCCCATGGAGGCGAGAATCGCGTCGGGGCGGCCCGGCAGCGTGTCGGGCACGGCCGGTTTCTCGGAGAATTTCGTGACCCGATTCCACTCGGTGGCGGTCAGGACGCCGAAGTACTGCGAGTCGCGCGCCGGCACCTCCACCACCCCCACGGTGATGTCGGCACCCTTCTCCACGTGGTAGGCGATCATGGGACCGTAGTCCATCTTGTAGATGTGGTCCCCGGCGAGCACCAGCACGTGCTTGGGCCGGTGCGAGAGGATCAGCTCGATGTTCTGGTGCACGGCGTCCGCCGTGCCCCGGTACCACAGCGGGCCGAGCTGCTGCTGGGCGGGGACCACCTCGATGAACTCGCCGAACTCGCCACGCAGGTAGCTCCAGCCGTGCTGGACGTGCTGGATCAGCGACTGCGCCTTGTATTGCGTGAGAATGGAGATCTGGCGGATGCCCGAGTTCACGCAGTTCGACAGCACGAAGTCGATGATGCGGAACTTGCCGCCGAAGGGCGTGGCCGGTTTGCAGCGGTGCGCGGTGAGATCGTGCAACCGCTCGCCGCGCCCGCCCGCCATGATGATGGCGAGCGTGCTGCCCGTCAGGCCGCTCACGTAGCGTCCGGAAGAAGTGCGTGCGGGCTGGCGGGGCATGAGCCGTACTACACCGCAAGGCGCACAGTCAGCGCAACCTTAACGTACTTTGCCTCACAGCCATTTAGTTGCCTCACAGCCATTTCATCAGCCCGAGCTCATAGGGGTGCGAGAGCAGCTCGTGCCACGGATAGATGCGGGCCTCGGTGCGGAACTGGCCGCATTCCTGCGGCTCGACGTCGAGCGCGAATATCACCGCCCCGTCGCTGTCCTGCTCGTCCGTGGCCGTGAACGCCGCGTGCCATAGGCCGGCACGCGGCGGTTGCCCGTACGAGGACAGGGCCGGCGGCGCGAGATCCGCCTCCGGTAACAGGCGCCGGGCGCAGAACTCCACCCGCACGTCCGCGGGCGCAAGGCCACTGAGCCCGGCGGCCACCCGCAGGCGCAGCCGCTCCCCGCGCGGCAGATCGCGCGGCGCATCGGTGAGGAGTCTGAGGCTCACCCTCGACCACGCCTGCCGCACGCGCGTCTTCCAGTCGGCGAGCGTGCGCGCTGCGCTGAAGGCGTTGTCGGCGAGGCGGCGGTACTGCGCGGTCGCCGGCTGATACAGCCCCTGGGTGTAATCGAACAGCACGCGGCGCATGTTGAAAGCGGGGATCACCGTCATCATGGCGCGCTTGCTGCGCTTCACCCACGCGCCGGGGCAACCGGCCTCATCGCGCGCGTAGTACAAGGGCAGCACCTCCTCTTCGAGCGTGCCGAGTATCAGCTCCGCCTCGAG
>DASWUP010000192.1:0-6417 GCA_036401635.1 Steroidobacteraceae bacterium | reverse complement strand
CGCGCGGCACCGCGAACATGCCGAACGGATAGCCCGCGCGCAGATCGTCCTTCACCGTGAACGGAAAATGCGCCAGATCGGCGAGCGTCTTGAGGTCCTGCGGGCAAACGCCGGCGCTGTCGCACTTGCCCCGGTAAGTCGCCACGTTCTCGTACGCGTGACGCACCGACCACTGCGCACGTTGCAACTGCAGAGCGCGCAGCTCGCCTTCGCTGGCGCGCTCAATCGGTTCAAGTTCTGCGGCTCGCTGCTGCCTGGACATGGCAGCCGATCATCCCACTATCACCGCCAGCCGGTAAGCTTCTGCACAAATACCTGCAGAAAGTGATTGGCCTGATGGCCGTCCATGACGCGGTGATCGAGGGTCAGCGTGACGTAACAGCGCGGCTGCACCGCGATCTTCTGCTCATCGCCCTGCTCCACGACCACGGCGCGCTTCTCCAGTTTACCCACGCCGAGGATCGCCGCCTGCGGCTGGTTGATGATGATCGGGGCCGCCAGCAGGCTGCCGCTGACGCCGTGGTTTGAAATGGTAAACGTGCCACCGTGCACGTCGGCGGGGGACAGCGTCCCGCCGCGCGCGCGCGTGAGCAGCTCCTCAAGAGCGCGCGCGGTGTCAAACAGATCCTGGGTGTCCGCGTCATGCAGCACCGGCACGAGGAGCCCGGTGCCTTCCACCGCGGTCGCCACGCCGATGTGAATCGAGTCATAGATCTCGAGCGCTGTGTCGGTCCAGCGGCTGTTCGCTTCCGGCACCGCGCGGATCGCAGCGACCGCCGCCTGCACGAAATACGCAGTCAGTGTCAGGGGCACCCCGCGGCGCGCGAACTCCTCACGCTGGCGCGCACGATCCGTGAGCACCGCGGTCATGTCCGCCTCGAATACCGTCGTCACGTGTGGCGCGGTGTGCAGGAGGCTCTGCACCATGTGCTCGGCAATGCGCTTACGCACCGCGGTGTGCGGCACGCGGTGGCTTCTGATGAGGGCCTCGGTAACGGCCCCCGGCGCCGCGGCTGTCGCCCGCCCATCCGGCCGGGCGGGCGGCGCGCTGCCCGGGGCCGCCCGCAGGACGTCATCCACGGTGATGCGCCCTGCCTGCCCCGTGCCGCGAATCGCCGCGGCGTCGAGCCCGCGTTCTGCGAGCAGACGGCGCACCGCCGGGCTCAACGGGCCGGCAGCCGCGCCCGCGCGGGCCTCACTCTCTGCAGCAGCCGAACTCGCCCGCGCCGCAGCCGGCAGCGCGGCAGGGGCCCTGGGCGCTTCGGCGAGCGTGCCGGCTGGGGTGCCCGCGTCGATGCGGCCGAGCAGTTCTCCGGGGGCAATCTCCTGCTGCTCGTGTTTGATGATCTCGCGCAGCACGCCGGTGCCTGGCGAGGCGACTTCGACCGTGACCTTGTCGGTCTCGATCTCGATGAGCGGTTCGTTCTCGGCGACGTTCTCGCCGACCTGCTTGAGCCAGCGCAGGATCTGCGAGCGCGTGCCTTCGGTCTGCTCCGCCGGGGCCCTGATTTCAACACCGCTGCTCATTGGATTGCTCACAGGCTGGCCAGGCGCTGAATCGACTGTGTGATGCGCGTGACGCTCGGCACCGCGACATCGAGCAGCAGCGGGCTGTGGGGGCTTGGAATGTCGGGCATGGCGAGCCGCTCGATCGGGGCGTCCAGGCTGTGGAAACTGTCCTGCGCCAGCATCGCGGCGATTTCCGCCCCGAAGCCCGCGGTCAGATTGTCCTCGTGGACAATCAGGCAGCGGTGGGTCTTCTCCACGGACGCGCGCACCGCCGCCTTGTCCCAGGGCGAGAGGGTACGCAGATCGAGCAGCTCCACGTCAACGTGCGACTGTGCGCCGGCAAGCTCGCAGCGCTCGACCATGGCCCCCCAGGTGACTACCGTCACCTCGGCGCCGGTGCGCACCCGGCGTGCCTGCCCAAAAGGCACCACGAACTCGTTGCCAGGGTATGGACGGCGCGCCCAGGCGCCATCAAGCATCGCCCGATGTTCGAAAAAGATCACCGGATCATTGCCACGCAACGCCGAGCGCAACAGGCCAACCGCGTCTTCCGCATTCGAGGGCACCGCCACCTGCCAGCCGATGCCGTGCACCCAGGCGACTTCGTTCGTCTGGCTGTGCCAGGGATCGCCGCACTTGAAGAATCCACCCGGCATGCGCACCACCATCGGGGCCGCAAAGCGATTTTGAGTGCGCCAGCGCAGCGTCCCGCAGTCATTCAACTGCTCGGCCGCGGAATCGGCGTACTTGCGGAACTGGATCTCCGCCACCGGCAGGAGCCCCGCGAGCGCCATGCCAACCGCCCGGCCGATGATCCCCTCCTCGGACAGGCTGGTGTCGAACACTCGGGCCACACCGTACTTGTCCTGCAGCCCGAGGGTCGCCCCGTGCACCCCGCCCTTGGGGCCGACGTCCTCGCCGAACACCAGCATGCGTGGATTGCAGGCGAGCTCGACATCCAGCGTGCGGCGGATCGCGGTGAGCATGTTGATGCGCGTGGCTTCCGGGCGCGCCGACACGCTCGAAGGCGCGAACACTTGACCCTCGGGCGCGAGCCCGCCCTGCTCCTGCAGCGAGCGCGCGCCGTCGGAACCTTCCGAAAAAACATGGCGCGTCAGTTGCCGCGGATCCGGTTGCGGTCGCGCCAGCGCTCGGTCAATCGCCTGCTCGACATCGCGCCGCGCCTCGCCCGCCAGGCGCGTCCACTCGGACTCAGGCATCAGTGCGGGGACCAGAAACTCGTGCAGGTGTGGCAGCGGATCGCGTGCGCGCTCTTCGCTCAGGGTCTGCGCCGACTTGTAGGTCTGCGTGTCCTGCCCGGAATGCCCGCACAGGCGCGGAACCGTCAGGCGCAGCAGCACCGGTGCGCGTTCCTCACGCACCAGCGCGACCGTGCGTCGCGTCAGCTCTGCCGCCGCGCTCGGGTCGCTCCCGTCGCCCTCCAGAATGCTCAGGCCGGCAAACGAACGCAGGTTCGCCGCGATGTTGCCACCGGGTGTCTGCAGCTGCGAAGTCACGGAAATGCCGAAGCCGTTGTCCTCGATGTAGAACAACATGGGCAGCTTGAGCGTGGTCGCGATGTTGAGCGCCGACCAGAAGCCGTTGGTGGCGCAAGAGGCGTCCCCGCCCAACACCACGGCAATGCTGTGCGCGTACGAGGCATCCCCCAGCGCCTCGTGCCGATAACGAATCGCCTGCGCCCAGCCGGCGCTTGGGGTGTACTGCGCCCCGACACCGCCGCATGCGGGCAGCACGGTCGGGGCATTATGACCGGGGAGATTGAACACCACTCCGATGTCGCGGCCGCCACTGAAGGAGCCGCTGCGGGCGAGCGGACCCGCCGCCGCGTCTTCCAGGCTCACGCCGAGCGCGAGCATGAGCGGACGCGAGCGGTAGTAAACCGTCACACCGTCGTGCGCATCGGTGAGCTGCAGCCCGAGCAGAAGTTGTGCCAGGTCATGACCGCGCGCCGAGAACTGGTAGAGCACCTTGCGTTCGGGCAGCAGACGCGTTTCCTCGATGTCGTCGAGGGCGCGCGAGGCGTGCAGGAGCGAGGCCACGCGCCGCCAGTCCTGGCCGGGCGCGGGTCGCGCGCGTGGGGCCTCTGGAATGGCAGCCGGCCGTGCAGCCATGGCGAATCTCTGTGCGGCAGTGAGTTGGCGCAGCTTATGCTCAAAATTGTGCAATTTCCTTGCGTCGATTGCCAAAATTTAGCTTCCTGGGGCAATATTATTGCTCCCTCGCGTTCCGGAGAAGCCCGGTGACCAGGACCCTCGATCGCCTCGACCGGCGGATCCTCGCAGAGCTGCAGGCGGATGCGCGCATTTCCAACCAGGAGTTGGCGAAGCGCGTCGGGCTCTCGCCCGCGCCGTGCTGGCGGCGCCTGCGGCGCCTCGAGGAGGCCGGATTCATCGCCGGCTACGCGACGCTGCTGCGGGCGGCAGCGATCGGCCTGCCGATTCTCGCTTACGCCGTCGTGTCGCTCGAGAACCATCACCCCGAATCGGTGCGCCAGTTCGATCAGCTCGTCAAGGAGCGTCCCGAGGTGCTTGAATGTCACTCGATGAGCGGCGCGAACGACTACCTGCTGCGCATCGTCGCCGCCAGCATGGAAGCCTACGAGCACTTCCTCTCGACGCAGCTGCTGCAGCTCGCCGCGGTGCGCTCAGTCAATACCAGCTTTGTGCTGCGCACGAAGAAGTTCACGACCCGGCTGCCGCTCGGCTGACGCCTGACGCTGGCAGGCGCAGTCCGTGGTATCGGCCCCTGCGAACCAGAAGGCGGAACCCGGCAGCCGTATGTCCGCGTGCTGCCACACTCCATCCAGCTCGTGAGTTACGCGCGCGGCGTCGTGCGATCTGCCCTGCGCCTTGAGCGCCGCGGCGAGCCCGTACAGCGCCCAGCCGTTTTTGGGGTAGCGCCGCAGATCCTCCCGATAGACCTGTTCGGCCCGAGCGGCCCGCCCGGCAAGCAGGAGCTGTGCGCCGAGAAGGTGACGCGCGGGGAAAAACCAGTCTGACGGCTCGTTGTACGCCAGTGCGTCTTCGGCTGCGACCGCCTGCTCAAGGAGCGTGATCGCAACCTCGCGGCGCTCCTCGGACGCGGCGATGCGGGCCGCCACGATCGGCTGCGCCACGCTCACGACGTCCCGCAGGGTGTTGAGTCCCGCCATGGCATCCGCCGGAGCCGCGGCGGAGAGCTTCTGCAACTTGTCCAACGCGCCCTTGGCGTCATCGATCCGGCCGCGTGCCGCGAGCGCGACGCCGCGCCCGTAGAGATAACCGGCCGTCAGGCCGCTGGCGCGCGGATCCGGCGCGAGCAGCGCAATCATCTCGTCCCACAGCCCGAAGCGCACCAGGGCCGCGTACTGCTGCGCGAGACTCCAGCCCGAGTCACCCATCGCGAGCACCATGTCGAGCGGCACGGCCTCCACCACGCTGTGCACGGCGGCAAGGGTCTCCGCCTTGCGTCCCTCCATGGCGGCCGAGAACGCGAGGAACGCGTAGTTATGGGCGAGGTACATCAGGTAGTAATCGGGCGCGGCGGTGGCGGCGAAGTACACTCGATCGGCGGCCACACCGCGCCGGTTCGCCTCGGCCGCCTCCTCGTAGCGTCCGACGCGCTGCAGGATATGAGCCGGCATGTGCTCGAGGTGCCCGGCCGCCGGCATCATGCCGCGCAGCCGTTCGGCAGATGCCACGGCCATGCCGGGATCAGCTGCGGCCTCCATGACGTGGATGTAGTAGTGATTCGCGCCCGGGTGGCGGGGATTACGTTGCAACACCGACTCGAGCCGCGCTTCGATCTGAAGCGTCCCCGCGACCGGCCGGCCGTCGGCCGTCCACAGCTTCCAGGCATGCACGTTCATCTCGCCTTCCGCGCACAGGGTCTGTACGTCCAGATCATCCGGAAAGTGCTCGGCCACGTTGCGCATGGCGGTGGCGTAAGCGCTCAGGATGGCGTCCGAGTCCGCAGGTGCCGGCGGCTGCGGCGCCGGATAGCGCGCCGCGAGGGCGCTGATCAGCGCCTGCTCAACCGCGGAAGCGTGCGCAGCATTTTCCTCGGCCCGCTGCAGCGCCTCCCAGGCGACGCGCGCGCGCACGTCTGCCATCGCCGGGAGGTTGTAGTTCGGGCCCACGGTGAGCGCCACGCCCCAGTAGCAGGCGGCGCACGCCGGATCGAGCGCGGCGGCCTTCGCGAAGGAGCGGGTCGACTCATCGTGATTGAACGCCCACAACAGGCGCATCCCCTGGTCAAAATACTGCTGTGCGAGTGGCACCGACGTCGTCACGGCGCGATGAAATTGCCCCAGCCCCTCGAACAGTCGCGCCCCGGCAGCCCAGTCCGCCACAGTGGCGGGCACGTGCGGTGCGGCGTGGCTGTCATCCGCAGCCGCGGGAGCGGCGAGCGCGAGGATCATTATCGCCGCCAGTACTGCGACCGTGACTGGGCGTTGCATAGACGATAGTCAGGCGTTCCAGCCCTGTCCGGTTGCTGCCAGGCGTTCCAGCAGCGCCGCGGGACGCCAGCGGGCACCGTGCGTGGGCGCAAGGCGCTGCATGGTCTCGACCACGCGCTTGAGTCCCGACTGCTCGGCCCAGTACATCGGGCCCCCTCTCCAGGCGGGAAAGCCGTAACCGTTGATATACACAATGTCGACGTCACCGGCGCGCAGCGCAATGCCTTCCTCCACGATGCGCGCGCCCTCGTTGACCAGTGGATGCAGCAGCCGGTCGAGTATTTCCTCATCCGGGATCGGCCGCCGCTGAATGCCCAGATCGCGCGACACCTCCTCAATGAGCGCCAACACCTGCGCGTCCGGGACGCGCGTGCGTCCCTCATACCGGTAGAAGCCACTGCCGCTCTTCTGACCCAACCGTCCCTGCCCTACCAGGCGCTCCAGGACCG
>DASWUP010000191.1:0-2022 GCA_036401635.1 Steroidobacteraceae bacterium | reverse complement strand
GCCGGCGCGGTGGCTGCGGCGTTTCGGGCAGCCCAGGTGCGGCGCATGATCCACGGGCACACACACCGTCCGGGGATCCATGACATCCAGATCGACGGCCGCGCGGCGCAGCGCATTGTGCTCGGCGCCTGGTACGAGCAGGGTAGCTACTTAAGCTGCGAGCGGGGGACATACCAGCTGCGCGAGCTGCCGCGCCCATGATGAGCGGCACGCCCGCGCAGCACGCGCTGCGGTCAGTTCTGCGAGGCAGGCGCTGCGGCGCCGCCCGAAGATCCGCCGTGCCAGAAGTGGCCGTGCATCTCGCTGCGCATTTCGCTGAGAACCTGGAACTTCTTCAGCTGCGACTCGGACAGCACCGGCGTGAGTCTCTGGATGGTCTCCTGCTGGATCTGCTGGTGCAGGGCCTGCATCTGCGCAGAGTCGGGCGTGGTTCCCGAAGCCTTGGCCTGATCGATGCTCGCCCGCGCCTTGGCGTGCTCTTCCTGCAGGATCGCCTGCACCTGGGTCTTCTGTGCGTCGGTCAGATCCAGCAGTGTCGCGAGGCGCTCCAGGTGCGCGGTGTGTTCCGGTGGGGGCGGAGCCTGAGCGAACAGCGCACCTGCCCATAACACGGCAAGCGCAAGAACAGTGGCTTTCATCAGTCTCTCCTTGTGGGGGCTACCCGCATTGCGATTCGTATGCTAACGAGCCGCCGGGGTGCAGGCCGTGAGCAATCGTTAAGCAGTGTGAAGCCGCGGTCAGCGTCGCGGCAGCAGCAGTGCGGCTTCCAGCCCGCCTTCGGGCAGGTTGCGCAAGGTGAGCGATCCGCCGTGTGCCTGCGCGATGTCGCGAGCGATGGACAGCCCCAGGCCCGTACCGCCGCTGTCGCGGTTGCGCGAGGACTCGAGCCGGTAGAACGGCTCGAACACCCGTTCCAACTCCTCGGCGGGAATGCCGGGACCCCGGTCGCGTACGCGAATCGCGACCACCGGCCCATCCTCGAGCAGAAGGTCGGCGCGCGCGCCGAACGTGATGGCGTTGGCGATGAGATTCGTGAGACAGCGCTTGAGCGCCTGTGGCTTGCCGACGAAGGGCTGCACGGTGCGGCCGGTCACCGTTACCTCCTGTCCCATGTCGGCAAACTCCTCGCGCAGCTTGCCGAGCAGTGTGTCCAGGACGATGGGCGCCGCCGGCTCGCCGTCCTCGATGCCGCGGAACAGCGACAGGGCCTCACGCACCATGGCCTCCATCTCATCAAGTTCCCGGCCGATGCGCGCCTGCAGGGCGGGATTTTCCAGCGTTTCCGCCTGCAGCCGCAGCCGCGTCAGCGGCGTCTTCAGGTCATGTGACATGGCGGCGAGCACCCGTGTGCGGCTGTCGAGGTAGCGGCGCAGGCGGTCCTGCATGGTGTTGAAAGCGCGCGCCGCGTCGCGCAGTTCGCGCGCGCCGCGCTCCTCGAGCTGCGCCGGGCGTGCGTCGCGGCCGACACGATCGGCGGCGCGCGCCAGCTCCGATAGCGGTCGGGTGATGTTGCGCGCCACGACGTACAGGGCGATCACCAGGATCAGCACCAGCAGCGTCAGGTTGATAAACAGATTGCGCGGCAGCGGTGCTCCGCGCGGCATGCGCGTCACCCTGAAGAGCACCGCATCGCCGTCGGCGAAACGCACGCTCACGTCGTAGTGCTGCGCGCTGCCCGGGTGGGCAGCGAGCTCGTGCGCTGCGAAGAACGGCACCGGTACCGCAATCGCCGGCGGCGCCGGATCGGGCGTGGCGCTCACCTCGATGGCGTACGCCGGCCCGAGCGCGCTGCGCACTTGCTCCTTCAGGGTTCGTTCGAAGTCAGACGGCAGCGGCAGGCGCACGAAGCCGTGCACGCCGGCTCCCGGCTCGTGCCCGTGGGCACCCGCAAGGTGCGGCATGTAGAGTCGTTCGTGCGCCGCCGACAGCCGGCCGACCGCCGCGGCGCGCTCGGCGGCGCTCAGGGGCTGCAGCACGAGCGTGGTCTCGGCAATGCGGCGCGACCATTCGCGCACACTTCCC
>DASWUP010000190.1:0-3312 GCA_036401635.1 Steroidobacteraceae bacterium | reverse complement strand
GATGGCTTGGTTCAACCGGGTGCCGCGGGCAACCTGCGGCGCAAGCGCGGCGGCACCGCGGGCCGCGCCACCCTTGACGGGCGGCTGCGCTGACGGTAAAAGGATCTTGGTTATATAACCAAATGGTTTTATAAGGTGAGGGCAAGCCGCCTCAACGCAACCTTTGCCGCGCTGGCCGACCCTACGCGCCGCGCGATCCTCGCGCGGCTCGCCTCCGGGGAGGCGGGAGTGATGCAGCTCGCGAAGCCCTTCGACATGAGCCAGCCGGCGATCTCGAAGCACCTGAAGGTGCTCGAGCGTGCCGGACTCATCGCTCGCAGCCGCAAGGCGCAGTCGCGACCCTGCCGGCTGCAGGCGGGACCGCTCGAGGAGGTGGCGGAGTGGACCGAGCGCTATCGCCGCTACTGGGAACACAGCTTCGAGCGCCTCGATGCATACCTCGGCAAACTGCAACGACAGGAGAAAAGACGTGGACGTAAGAGCACGAAATAGCGCCGCCGCCTCTGCCGCGGAGCGTGAACTGACCATCCGGCGCACGTTCGACGCGCCGCGCACACTGGTCTTCAGGGTCTGGACCGAACCGCAGCACCTGGCGCAGTGGTCCTGCCCGCGCGGTTTCACAATCACCGAGAACACCGGCGATCTGCGCGTGGGTGGCAAGTTCTCGGCGTGCATGCGCTCGCCCGAGGGCACCGATCACCGGGTGCGCGGTGTATATCGCGAGATCGTGCCGCCCGAGCGTCTGGTCTTCACACATGCCTGGCTCGATGCCAGCGGCACGCCCGGTCCGGAAACACTCGTGACCGTGACACTTTCCGAGCGCAGCGGACGCACCGAGATGACGTTCCACCAGGGGGTCTTTGAATCGGTTGCCGCGCGCGACGGGCACGAGCAGGGATGGACGAGCTGCTTTGAACGCCTGGCGGAAGTGCTCGCGGCGCCGGCGCGCGGCGCTGCGGCCTAGGAGGACAAGCGCATGCAAAAGATCACACCATTCCTGTGGTTCGACACCCAGGCGGAAGAAGCCGCCAACTACTACGTTTCCATTTTTGGGAATTCCCGGATTCTGAAGATTGCGCGCCACGGCGAGACGGGTCCGGGACCCAAGGGCTCCGTCATGACGGTGTCGTTCGAAATCAACGGGCAGCAATTCATCGCGCTGAACGGCGGCCCGCAATTCACCTTCTCGGAAGCGATCTCGTTCGTCGTGAGCTGCGAGACCCAGGCTGAGATCGACGCGCTGTGGGGCAAGTTGTCCGCGGGCGGCAAGGAAAGCCGCTGCGGCTGGCTCAAAGACAAGTACGGTCTGTCGTGGCAGGTGGTGCCGACAATTCTGCCGGAACTGCTGGGCGACAAGGACAGCGCCAAAGCGCAGCGCGCCATGCAGGCGATGCTGCAGATGGGCAAGCTCGACATCGCCGCCCTGAGGAAGGCGCACCAGGGCGCCGCGTAGCGTGTTCTCGTAGAGGGCACGGCAGCGGGCGGGCACGCGGCGCCGCCAGGTCCGAAAATGGCTACTTGCAAGCGCGGCGCCGCGCTATCGTTAGCGCCATGGAGACCATTTCGGGCCTGGACTCGGAGGCGCTGAACCGCGCACGCATCAGCCGCGACCCCCGCTTCGACGGCAAGTTCTATATTGCCGTGACCTCTACCGGCATCTACTGCCGGCCGATCTGCCCGTCGCGCTACGCGAAGCGATCGAACGTGCGCTTCTTCGGCAGTCCCGCGGCGGCGGAGGCGGCGGGATTTCGGCCCTGCCTGCGTTGTCGCCCCGAGGCCGCTCCCGGCACGCCGGCGTGGCTGGGCACGGCGGCGGTGGTACGGCGCGCCTTGCGTCTGATCAGCGAGGGCGCGCTCGATGAGGACTCCGTCGAGGCGCTCGCCGCTCGCTTGGGGATCGGCGCGCGGCACCTGCTGCGCCTGTTCGGGCGGCACGTCGGTGCTTCCCCCATTGCGGTGGCGCAGACCCGGCGGCTGCACTTTGCCGTGTGCCTGCTCGCGGAGACCAAGCTGCCGATCACCCAGATCGCGATGGCAGCAGGGTTCGGCAGTTGTCGTCGCTTCAACGATGCGTTCCGCCACACGTACGGCAGATCGCCACGCGAGCTGCGCAAGACGGGCCGGCGTAGTGAAGTCGCAGGCAGCGCGGAAGAGGTGGTGCTGCGGCTCGCATACCGGCCGCCATACGACTGGTCCCACATGCGCGACTTTCTCGCCGCGCGCGCGATCGCCGGAGTCGAGCGGGTCGATGCGCGCGGCTACGCGCGCACGGTGCCGTGCGAGGGCGGCCACGCGCTGATCTGCGTGAGCGCGCTCCCCGGCGAGGACGCGCTGGCGCTGCGGGTGACGGGAGCACCGCCGGCCGCGCTGCTGCAGCTCGCTTCGGTGGCGCGACGGGTGTTCGATCTTGCGGCGGATCCAGCGCGCATCGGTGTCGAACTGGCCACCGACCCGCTCGTCGGACCGCTGGTGCGCGAACGGCCGGGATTGCGCATTCCCGGCGCCTGGGATCCGTTCGAATGTACGGTGCGCGCGGTCCTCGGCCAGCAGGTGAGCGTGGCCGCCGGACGCACGTTCGCGGCGCGACTCGTCGAGCGCGCCGGAGTGGCCATTTGCGGCGGCGCTGACGGCCTGACTCACCTGTTCCCAACGGCAGCGAATCTCGCCGGCGCGAATCTCGAGGCCCTGGGAATCACGGGCGCGCGCGCGGCCACGCTGCACGCACTGGCCCGCGCCGTGCTCGAGCGCCGCATCGACTTCAGCGCGGCGCCCGAGGAACTGGCGGCAGCGATGGCGGCGCTACCGGGCATCGGTCCGTGGACCGCGCAGTACGTTGCGCTGCGAGCGCTCGGGGCGCCCGATGCCCTGCCGACGGGAGATCTCGTGCTGCGTCGGATGGCGGCGCCGGACCAGCGCTCACTGAGCACGCGCGAGCTCGAACAGCGCGCGAGGCACTGGCAGCCGTGGCGCGGCTACGCCGTGGTGCACCTGTGGCGCGCGGCGCACAGCCGGGCCGCGCCCATCAACAACGTCCGAGATCAGCCGCCACGCCTGCGGAAGCGGGCGTAGCATCCGTGCCCATGAAGCCGACATCAGGGCCGAGGTACTGGTGCGAGACTGACACGCCCGTCGGTCGCTTGCTGCTGGCCGGGGACGCTGATGCCCTCAGGGGGGTGCATTTCCAATCCGGCCGACATCCCATGCGACCAGCAGCTGAGTGGCGCGAGGACGCTGCGCCGTTCGCGCGCGCGCTCACGCAGCTGAGCGAATACTTTTCCGGCACGCGGCGCGCCTTCAGGCTGCGGCTGGCCC
>DASWUP010000189.1:0-3280 GCA_036401635.1 Steroidobacteraceae bacterium | reverse complement strand
CCATTTGCAAGACACCGCCTCCTCAGCGGTTGCGGTGCCGCCGCCAGCGGAAGCGGCTACGTTAAATTTACTATAACAAACAAATAGTTATTATTAAGTCGCCCCCAACTACGCGTCTGGAGGCCTTACCGAGTGCTACATGCAGGCCTGCAAATTTTTGCAAACGCTTCCCTCTAACCGCCGCAGCTTTCCCTGACCACCAGGTCGGTGGGGAGGCGTTCGGAGCGCAGCTGCCTGCCTGGCTCCGCATTCATCAGTTTCGATACCAGCAGTCGACCCGCGAGCGCCGTGTCCTGGCGTACCGTGGTCAGTGCCGGGCGGCTGTAGCGCGCGAACGGCACGTCGTCGTAACCGATCACCGAGACGTCGCCCGGCACCGAGAGGCCGGCATGCAGCAGCGCGCGAATCGCACCGAGTGCGATCAGGTCGCTCGCGGCGACGATGCCGTCGAATCGCACCCGCCGCGCGAGCAGCGCATCCACCGCCGCTTCGGCGGCTTCGGTCTCGAAGTGCGCCGGCACTGCGAGCTGCGGGTCCGCCCTCAAGCCCGCGTGCGCAAGGCCCTTCAGATAACCCTGATAACGCTGCGTCGCTTCCGGAGCTTCGGTACCGCCCAGGAACACGATGCGGCGTCGGCCGAGGCGCGCCAGGTGCGCGGTTGCGCGTTGGCCGCCGAGCGGATTGTCGCTGCCTACCGAGCAATACGTCTGCTTCGGCAGCTGCGCGCCCCATACGGCAAAGCGTGTCTCGCTCTGCGCCAGGCGGTTGAACGCGGCGTGCAGAGAGCTCTGGCCGAGAAAAATGACGCCGTTCACCCGGTTGGTCGCCATCAGTTCGGCGAGGTCCTCGGATCCGCTCGGTGCCACGTGGGAAACGATGAAATCACAGCCGCGTTGGCGGGCTGCCTCACCGATGCCGGCCACCAGTTCGAGCACGAAGGGATCCGAGAGGCGCGGTTCACGCCCCTGCGGCCTGGGGATGACGATCGCGACGGTCGCCGCCGCTGCGGTGGGTCCCGACGGCATGTGACCGCGGAATGGGTAGTCGTGCTCGCGCGCCAGCTTCCAGATCAATTGCTTGGTGTCGCGGTTGACGGCCGAGCTGTCGTTGAGCGCCCGCGAGACGGTCGCAATCGACACGTGCGCGAGGTGTGCCAGATCCTCCAGTCTCGTTCTTCTTCGTGCCGGCACGTTGCCCTCGAGGCGCCGCGGTAACCGAGGGCGAATTCTAGACGGCTGCAGGGGTCGCTGCGCAATCGCATTTTGCACCCGTTTCCAGCAACGTCATGTTGGCGACCGGGAAACAGGCAGAGCTTGGGGAAGAGATAATCCCAGGAAAAACCGTCGATATCAGCTACTCGCGTGCAGCCGCGGGCGGCGACCGGAGGATCGCAGCTGCCTGAATGCAAAAAACTTGCGGGCGCGAACCAGCGCGACGCCCGAGTCGCACCGCGGGCGCGGGCTCTTCAGGAACTAAGAATTTCCGCTGCGGAGCAGATCGTGACAGGCGGCGGCCAATTTGGCGGCGAACTGGTCGATTGCCAGGCGCGCGTCTGCCCACGGATCGAGCGATGCGGAGCCCTCAATGAGCGTCGGGGCAAAGTGGCGGTAGCTCACGGTGGCAACCACGTGTTGGCTTGCATCGCGCACGTAACCGACCAGATCGGCGCCACCGAGATATTTGGTCCGCACCGTGTCCACCGCCGGGTCATCGCTCATTTGCTTGCGAGTGGGATGCGTGGGCGCAATGTCCTGTACCGTCACGGTGACCGACAGACCCTCCGGGGTCGCGACCCGCCGGGTTTCGCGGGACACGGCCGCGAGAATTGCCGTTTGCAGTGCCGAACCCTCGTCTGGGCCATAGCGCTGCAGCTTGGTCGTAACCCGTGGCGCGAAGTCGATGGTGGTCACCGCCAGTTGGGTCGCCGACAGTTGGCCGGCAAGTAACAGCGGCGCGAGCCGCAATCCGACGGCGATCGAGATCCGGCCAATGTATGAAAGGGGCGGCATCAACGTACCCTGCGGCAATTTGGCAATCTGGCCCGCGCGAAGTTCACGCCGCCCGTTCGCGTTCGGGGCCGGGTTGCGGCACGCGCAGTACCAGGAGTCCGGCTAGCACGAAACTCAAGCCGCCGAGCACCAGCGCGTAAATGGGCGCACCGCCAAACATCGACCGCAACAGGAATCCGAGCATGCTCGCCGCGACCAGCTGCGGAATGACGATGAAGAAGTTGAAGACACCCATGTACAGTCCCATCTTCTGGGCCGGCAGGCTGTCCGAGAGCAGCGCGTAGGGCAGCGAGAGTATGGATGCCCACGCGAAACCCATGCCCACCATGGCGAGCAACAGCCAGTGCGGGTCGCGGATCATGAGGAACGACAGCAAGCTCGCGCCCCCAAGCCATACGTTGACGAGGTGACTCAGGCGCAGGCCGAACCTGCGCACCATTAGGGGAATGACCGCCGCGGCGAGCGCGGCAAAGCCGTTATAGGCGGCGAACAGCACGCCCACCCAGTTGGCGCCCCGGTTGAACGCATCCGAGTGAGGATCGCTGGAGCCGAAGTGCACCTGGGCCACCGCTGCGGTGGTGTAGATCCACATGGAGAACAACGCCAGCCAGGAGAAAAATTGCACCGGCGCGAGACGCCGCATGGTGAGCGGCATGGTCGCAAGGTCACCCATGATGGTGGCGAACAATCCCGGCGGGACTCCCCGACCATGCAGCCACTGCGCCATACCCCACAGCAGTGCGCCGGCACACACCAGGTACAGCTGCGGATCCAGTCTCAACAGAGCCACCAGCGCCAGTCCGGCAAGTCCGGCGACACCCCACGCGAGTCCCTTGCGGCGCTCGCGCCGCGGATCGAGGGGATCGGCTGCGGTGGCGGGCGCCGCATCGTCGAAAGACAGCAGCGTCTCGGGCGGATACTCACGCGAGCGCAGCGTGGTCCAGGCGATCGCGGCGAGCAGCACGCCGGCGCCGATCTCGAACGCGTAGCGAACCGTATCCGGTATCCCGGTGCCGGCCAGGGTCGCGGCGGTGTTGCTGACGCCTGCCTGGGCCAGGAGCCACGGCAACATGCTCGCCACCACCGCGCCGACACCGATGAAGAAACTCTGCATCGAGTAACCGGCCGGCCGCTGTTTCGGGTTCAGCTGATCACCCACGAAGGCGCGGAATGGCTCCATGGACACATTGATGGCGGCATCGAGCATCCACAGCAGCCCCGCCGCCATCCACAGATTCAGCGAGCGCGGCATCAGCACCAGGGCGGCCGCG
>DASWUP010000188.1:0-11700 GCA_036401635.1 Steroidobacteraceae bacterium | reverse complement strand
CCCATTCTCGATCTGGTGAATCGGGCCTACGGCTTCGCCGGAGCACCGGGACCCCATCACGAGCATCCGCTGCCGGCACCCCAGGCCGGCCTGATATCGGCCCTGGCTCAGGGGGTCATCCAGAACAATGTGGACTGGAGTTTGATCCAGACTGGTGGGCTGATCGGAGTGGCCGTCATCGCCGCAGACGCACTGCTGCGCAAGTTGAAGCCCGGGGCACATCTCTCCCCGCTGGCGGTAGGGCTGGGCATCTATCTGCCGACGCAGAGCACACTGATGGTTGTGGTGGGTGCGGTTGCCGGCTGGATCTTCGACCGGCGCGTCGAGCGCCGCCCAAAGCCAGAGGCCACCAAACAGCTGGGCGTGCTGCTGGCCTCGGGCATGATCGTCGGTGAAGGACTCATCGGAGTGCTGGTTGCCGGGCTGGTCGCGTTTTCGGGCAAGGATTTCCCCCTCTCGATCGTGGGCGACTCTTTCGCCAACGGCGTCGCCGTTTGGCTCGGGGGCATCGTCTTCGCGCTGGTGATCTACGCGCTCTACCGCCGGGTGAGTCGGGCACTGCTCGGCTAGCTACAGCTAGCGGCGCGGGTAGCGCTCGAAGCCGCGGTGCCCGATAAGCGCGGAGCCGACCCAGCCAGTCAGCCACACGATGATCGCGGTCAGCAGCGCCGCTCTGAACCCCGCGAGGTGAAAGCCCGGCAGGATCGCGGCGACCAGGGAAACCATCGCGGCGTTCAGGACCAGAAGGAACAGGCCCAGCGTGAGAATGGTAATCGGCAGCGTCAGAATGAACACGATGGGGCGGACGATGGCGTTCACGACGCCGAGCAGCACTCCGGCCAGCAGCAGCGTGCCGACACTGTTGAAGTGCACGCCTGAAAGCCACACGGTCGCGAGCCACAGGCCAAGCGCGGTGAGCAGCGCGCGCAGCAGGAATCCCGTCATGCATTGGCTCCTGGTCCGGCTTGCTGTTCGAGCAACACCTTGAGCCGGGTCATGGCCTGCTGCCAGCCGGTGCGCAGCCGCCGGTACTGAGTATCCCATTCCCGTGTCGTCGGTACACCCGAGCCCAGGAGCCTGACGATGGTCCCGCCCGGCACGGGCTCGAGAATGAAGTCATCGACGATCACGGTGTCGGCGGGCGGCAGCCCCGGGGAGCGCAGGTAGATCAGACGCAACCGCCTGCCAGGCTCGAACACATCGATGTGCGCCTCGAACTCGGTGACCCGGTCGACGCGGGCGCGGAACAGGCCACCCTGGCGGGCGCGGATTTCCGCGCCCGGCGAACACCAGCGGGCGAGCTGCTCGGCTTCGGTGAGGGCCCGCCACACCTGCTGCGCCTCGGCGCGCACGTCGACCCGGTGGGCGTAGCCCCGCGCCTTGTCGCTCATGAGCGCATTGTGCCATTCTGCTGCGAAAAGCCGGGGGTTTCATGCCGCTCGTTCACCTGGTGATTGGCCTTGCTCTGGTCGAGTTTTTCCTGTTTGGCGTGGCCGTATCCAGGGCGCGCAGCCGCTACAACATACCCGCGCCGGCGACGAGCGGTAACGAGGTGTTCGAGCGCTATTTCCGCGTGCAGATGAACACGCTCGAGCAGCTGATCATTTTCGTGCCGTCCATCGTGCTGTTCGCGCGCTATGTCAATGCCTACCTGGCGGCGGCTCTCGGCGCGGTGTTCCTGATCGGGCGGGCGCTGTATTTCCAGGGCTACGTCAAGGCGCCACAGGGGCGTCACATCGGCTTCAGCCTGAGCGCGATTCCGAACCTGGTGCTGTTGATCGGCGCGATCATCGGCGCCATCGGCTCGCTCAGCGCGCGCGGTTGAGTCGCAACCCGCCGCGCGGCAGCGTCACTCAGCCGAGGCGGGGCGCCACCGCAGGGCGCTGGCGAGCGGCACGAGCGACACGGCGATGATGAGCAGCGTGACCAGTCCGAAGTGCTGTTTCACGAGCGGGATGTTGCCGAACAGATACCCGCCCCAGACAAACAGCAGCACCCACGCGAAACCGCCCACCAGGTTGTAGACCAGGAAACGCGCGTACGGCATGCGCCCGACGCCGGCCACAAACGGCGCGCAGGTGCGGATGATGGGCACGAAGCGCGACGCGAGTATTGCGACCGCGCCATGGCGGCGGAAAAACTCCTCGGTACGCCGCAGGTACTGCACCTTGAGCAGCCGGTAACGGCCGCTGAAGGCCGGCGGCCCGATGGCGCGCCCGATGCTGTAATTGACGGTATTGCCGAGCACCGCCGCCGCCCCGAGCGTAACGCTCGCGAGCGGCGCCTGCAGGATACCGCTCGTATCCACCGCCGCCATCGCGCCCACCGCGAACAGCAGCGAGTCCCCGGGCAGAAAAGGCGTTACGACCAGCCCCGTCTCCGCGAAGATCACCGCGAACAGGATCGGATAGATCCACAGGTCATAGCGGGTCAGCAGCTCGACCAGATGGCGGTCGAGATGCAGAACCACGTCGATGAGCCACGCCAGCATGGCGGGCAGGATATCGGGAAGCGCCCACCGGCGGTAACCCGGCCGGGCGGTGCGGCCTGAGCGGGATCCTTAGGGCACGAGCGTGCGCATGGCTGCCGGGACCGCGGAGCTTTGGGCGAGGCTCGTGCGCGTCTTCAGTGTGTCGAGTGCCAGTCGCACGTCGGTGTCGCGCTCGCTCAGGGGCGATGAGCCCTTCGCCGTCAGCAGTTCGGCGGGCAGTGCCCCGGGGCCGTCCTCGACAATGTCCGGAACGATGCCCTTGCCATGAATCGACGTGCCGGAGGGCGTGAAATATCGCGACGTCGTGAGTTTGACCGCACCCCCGTGAGCGAGCGGCATGACGGTCTGCACCGAGCCCTTGCCATAGGTGCGGCGTCCGATGAGCAGCGCGCGCCCGTGATCCTTGAGCGCACCCGCCACGATCTCCGAAGCGGAGGCCGAACCGCCGTTCACGAGTACGACGAGCGGTGCGCCGTCAATGAGGTCACCGGGCGTGGCATCCATCCGGAAGCGCGCTTCGGGCGTACGCCCGTCGGCCGTGACGATGACCCCGCTCTCGAGGAAGTCGTCCGCAACGGCCACTCCGGCCTCGAGCACGCCGCCTGGATTGTTTCTCAGGTCGAGCACCAGGCCCTTAATACCGCCAGAATTGTCTCGTTTTAGGCGGGTAATCGCCCGGCTGACGTCTTGCGGAGTGGTCTCACTGAAGCTCGTGATCCGCAGATACCCATAGCCTGGCTCGAGGCTCTGCTGCACGACGCTGTGCACTTCAACCTGGGCGCGCCGCAGCGCGTACTCGATCAATCCAGCAGTACGGTCGCGCCGGACGGTGAGCTTCACCAGGCTGCCGGACGCCCCGCGCATGCGTGCGATGGCGCCCGCAAGGTCGCCGCCGATCTCGCTGCCGTCGATTCTCACCAGCTCATCGCCGGGCAGGAGTCCTGCCTGTTGGGCCGGGGAGCCCTCGATCGGGTGCAGCACCTTCACCACGCCATCCTCGGCGACGACTTCAATGCCCACGCCGGGGTAGGAGCCCATGGTGCTCAGGCGGATTTCCTCGAACTCCTCGTTGTCGAGGTAGGCCGAGTGCGGATCGAGCGCGGCGACCATGCCGCGCAGGGCCTTCTCCATCAGGCCGTGATCATCGACATCGTCCACGTAGTCGCGCTTGATGCGCTCGTAGACTTCCGCGAACAGGCTCGCCTCCTGCCAGGGTAGGGCCGTGCCGGCGACCGGGCGCGCGGGATGAGTGGGGTGTGCTGCCTCGCTTGGGCGGTCGGCCAGCACGCCGCTGGTCAGAGCGCCGCAAAATCCGAGAACGGCCCCGGCGATAAGCGCAACCAGCGTGCGCGGACGTGTCGACATGCTCAAAGACCCCTTATCTGACGTGCGAATCGATCCCGTAGACGCTCCCGGCGGTTCCCGAAAGCGCATCACCCGGCCGCCCCGGCATGCCAGGTGGTGTCGTCCTGCCCCGCGTCTTCCTCCGCAGCAGGAGCTGCGCCGGGCGCGCTCGGCAGTGGCAACTCCAGTAGCAGCTCGGCAAAGGGAATCGGCTTGCCGATCGCAAAACCCTGGCCGTAGTCGACGCCCAGCTCCGCGATACGCGTGCCGATGGCCTCGGTCTCGATGTATTCGGCCACGGTGATGATCCCCATGCTGCGGGCCAGCTGGGCGATCGCGCGCACCATGGATTCGGCGCGCGCGTCCTTCAGCACCTCGCGCACGAAGCTGCCGTCGATCTTCAGCATGGTCACGGGCAGCTGGCGCAGGCACGAGAGCGAGGACAAGCCGGTGCCGAAGTCATCGAGCGCCACACCGCATCCGAGCCGCCGCAGGCGCCGTATCAGCGCCTCGGCACGCGGCAGGCTCGCAACCGTGGCGTTCTCAGTGAGCTCGAAACAGAACAGCTCCGGATCCAGGCCGCTGGAGGCGACCCGCTCGATCAGCAGGTCCGAGAAAGCATCGTCGTTGAGGGACTGACCCGAGAAGTTGATGGCGAAACCAAGCGCCTTGCCCTTGAGCACACTGGCCCGCGGCTTGAGCGCATCGATTACGTGGTTGATCACCCAGCGGTCGATGACCGGCATCATCTGGTAGCGCGTCGCCGCCGACAGGAAGGTGTCCGGTCCCACGGTGCGACCGGTATCGTCGGTCATGCGCAGCAGCAGCTCGTAATGCGGCCGGGCGTTCTCGGTGGCGGCGAAGGGCAGGATGAGCTGCGCGTAAAGATGCAGTCGCCCGGTGTCGATCGCCTCGCGCAGCTGCCCCGCCATGCCGATGTCCGCATGGCGGCGCACAATGCTCAGGTCGCTCTGCTGGTACACCTCGACGCGGTTGCGGCCGCGGTCCTTGGCCGCCTTGCAGGCGGTCTCGGCCGCGGCCAGCACGTGCGCGAGCTCGTCCGCGTCGCAGTCGAGGAGCGCGACGCCGACGCTGATCGAGACGGGCAGGTGGGCCTGAGCGTGAGTCATGGCGAGCCGCTCGGCACCTGCGCGCAGCGACTCGGCGAAATTTTCGGCGTCTTGCACCTGCGCCGGCAACAGTACGACGAAGCGATCGCCGGAGATGCGCGACCCAAAGGCCCCGGGCGGCAGGCGCTGCCGCAGCAGCTCGCCCAGTTGGGCGAGCACGGTATCACCCACGTGCATGCCGGACTTCTCGTTGATGGCGTGCAGCTGATCCACATCGATGTACAGCACGCTCCAGGCGGGCGCCGCCTCCTGGTCCGTGATGACCGCGCGCACGCGCCGCTCGAAAGCCGCGCGGGTGTACAGGCCGCTCAAGGCGTCGTAACTGCTCTCGATGACGCCGATGGCCTTGCGGGCGAGGATCTCGGCAATGTGGGCATCGCGTGCCCTGAAGGCTTCCGCGCTCGCCTCGCGCAGCAGCGCGAGTACCCCGATGAAGCGTCCGGCGCGCGAGCGCAGCGCGCAGCACAACACCCGGTACGGCCAGGCGTCGGGTGCGGCGGCCGATTGAGTTTCGTTGCTCACCAGCGGCTCACGCTGCGCCTCCGCCATCGACAGCAGCCGCCGGTGCGCGCGCATCAGGAACTGGGTGTCGGGCGGCGCGTGCCCGCCGGAGCGCACCAGCGTGACGTTGCGCTCCGGAACCAGCAGCGCGCCGGTGCTGGCGCGCAGGTGCTCGATGGTCTGCTGCAGCAGTGCCTGCAGCTCGTTGGCTCCGTCGGCCGTGACCGCGGTCTGATCGGCACTACCGTAGGTGAGCAGCAGGTTCAGATCCTTGTCGAGTCCACCCACGGTGTGATTGAGCTCATCGATGGTGGCGCGTGTGGTGAGCTCGCGCCGCACGCACTCAAGCACCGGGGACAGCAGCGAGTAGGCAAAGTCGAAGTCATGAGCCTTCCTGTCGTGTGCCTCATTAGCGCGGCACATGACGGCGATAACGGCGAGCAGCCGCTGCGTGTCGTCGCGCAGGCAGCACAGGTACACCGGCACATTCCCGACAAGCAGGCGCAACTGGCCGGTGCTCTGCGGGTTCGAGCGCGCACTCAGCAGTGCGTCGTCGACGATGTTCATCAGGTCCGGGCCCGTCAAGGCCTCGGTCGACCAGACGAGATCGCCCGCCGGCCCGAACATCGCCACGCACGAGGTGCGCGGCAGCAGGCCGCGAACCAGGCGTACGTAGGGCGCGAAACGGGCGCCCGGACGGCCGGGCAGCTGATCGCTTTGTAGTGATGAACTCATGGTCCGGGTGCGGGCAGGCTTCTGTCAAAGGTGCCAGCTCACACCATTGCGCTTAACGACCCCGGGGTCCTTGCGCGAGTTGGCGAATCCACGCACGCGCGGGAGTGCACCGGGCAAAGATTGACCCCGATCACATCCCATCCGCGCACACCGGGCGAGTGCACCGGGCAAAGATTGACCCCAATCACAGCGCGCGCATGCAATCTAGGGGTCGGCCGCCTTGAACCAGGGGCGCGGGTCGACCGGCTTGCCGCCCTTACGGATCTCGAAGTACAGCTCCGGACGGCTGCTGCCGCCGCTGTCGCCGGCGGCGGCGATGGTATCGCCGGCCGTGACCTGCTCGCCGGCCGCCTTGTACAGGCGCTCGTTGTGGCCGTACAGGCTCAGGTACCCGTCGCCATGGTCGACGATCGTGAGCAGCCCGAGGCCTGGCAGCCAGTCGGCATAGATCACGCGGCCCTGGCAGACGGCTTTGACCGCTGCGCCGCGCTCGGTCGCAACCAGCACGCCGTCCCAGCGCACGCCGCCGGCGCGCGCCTCACCGAAGCGCGCTACGAGGTGCCCGCTCACCGGCCAGGCGAGCTTGCCGCGCAGGCGCGCAAAGGCATCGTTCCCCTCGAGCGGAAAACGTTCCATGGCGGTGCGCAATTCGCGCAGCAGTTTCTCGAGCCCCGTCTGCTGGCTGCGCAGCCGCTCGAGATTCTGCGCCCGCGTGTGCGACTGCGCCTCGAGGCTCGCGAGCACGTGGGTGCGCTGCGCGCGCGCCTGCTCGAGTTCACGCAGTTGCGCGCGTTGCTGTTTCTCCAGCTCCGCGAGCTGCTGATCCTCGACATCGAGCTCGCCCTCGAGTTCCGCGATGCGCTGCACGTCGTCCTCGATGAGCTTGATCTGCCCGGCGCGCGCGCGCCCGAAGTAGCTGTAGTAGGCGAACATGCGGCCGGCGAGCGTGGGATCTTTCTGATTCAGCAAGAGCTTCAGCGGCTCCTGGCGGCCGATGAAGTAAGCGGCGCGCAACTGCCCGGCAAGCGCGGCGCGGTTCTGCTCCACCTGCGCTTCGCGCGCGCGCTTCTCGGCGGCGAGCGCCGCGCGGCGCGCGGCGCGCTCGGCTCGCTCACGGCGCACCTCGCCGAGCGCATCCCGCACCTTGCCGACCGAGAGCTCCGCGGTACGCAGCTCGTTTGTGAGCCGGTCGCGCGCGACCTGCTCGGCGTTCACCTGGCGAGTGATCCGCTCGATCTCCGCTTTGACCGCCTGCAGCTCCTCTTCGGCCTTCCTGGCATCCGCCTGCGGGTGCGCCGCCGCTGCGGCGTGCACCGGGGCGGTGCCAAGAAGCGTAAGCGCCAGGGCGCCCGCCAGCGCCAGCTGCGCCCGCGGCGCGTACCGCGGACGGCGCATGCCCGGCGTGCCGCAGGGCATGGGGGCGCTATAATGCGCGCCGTTTTTCGCCCCCGGCATGCCCGCTTTTCCCATGGACCGTGTCCTCGAATACGTCAGCCACCACCCCTGGCTCGCCACCGCGACCGCGGTGGTGGTGGCATTCATCGTTGTATACGAGATGCGGGCGCGTTCGGAAAGCCTGGTCTCGGTCAGCCCGCAGGAATTGATTCGGCTCATGAACCAGGGAGCACTGCTGCTTGACCTGCGCCCGCAGGAGCAATACCAGGCGGGCCACCTTGTCGGGGCCCGGCAGATGAGCGGCGAGCAGATCCTCAAGGCCGCCGAGACGCTGAAGAAGCACAAGGAAAAAGCGGTCGTGGTCTATGACGATACCGGCTCGCTCGGCACGGCGGCAGCGCGCCAGCTCGCGGCGCAGGGCTTCACCAGGGCGTTCACGTTGCGCGGCGGGCTCGCCGCCTGGCGCGCCGACAACCTGCCCCTGTCCCGCGCCTGAGCGGCGCGGGGGCTAAGACCATGGGCGCACCGAAAGTCGTGTTGTACGCCGCCGACGGGTGCGCGTACTGCTCTCGCGCGCGTAACCTGCTCGGCAGCAAGGGCGTCGCTTTCGAGGAAATCGACGTGGACGCGGTTCCGGGCGCGTTCGGTGAGATGATGGCGCGCAGCGGCTGCAGCACGGTGCCGCAGATATTCATCGGTGACAAGTACATCGGCGGATCCGATGAGCTGCATACGCTCGATGCGGCCGGCCGCCTGGATCCCCTGCTGAAGTAACGGAGCTGTTGAAATGGCGAACGAAACAACCGGCGAGCCGGCGGTAGCACAGCCGGCCGACGGGGCCGCAGTCCTCGCCCTGCAGAACGTGTATCTGAAGGACTGCTCTTACGAGTCGCCCAACGGACCGCGCGTGGACGGCAACTGGAACCCGCAGATCAATCTCGATCTGCAAACCGGTTCGACCGCCCTCGGGCCGGAGGTGCGCGAGGTGGTGCTTACCGTGACCGTGTCGGCGAAGCTCGGCGAGGTGACGATCTTTCTGGTCGAGGTCAAGCAGGCGGGCCTGTTTGTCATCCGCAATCTTCCGGAGGCGGAGCTGATGCGCGCCGTAAGCACCGTCTGCCCCGGGATCCTGTTCCCCTATGCACGCTGCGCGGTTTCGCAGCTGGTGAGCCAGGGCGGATTCCCGCAGTTCCTGCTGCCGCCGGTGAACTTCGAAGCGCTGTATGCCGCCAACCAGGCGCAGGGCCCGGCCAACTGACGAGCCGCCCACGCACCCCGCAAGCCCCTCGCCGGTGACCACAGTGACCGCACGAGCACCGCGTGACTCTCCGGTCGCCGTGCTCGGCGCGGGCTCGTGGGGTACCGCGCTTGCCATCCAGTTCGCGCGCCGCGGCCGGCCGGTGCGCCTATGGGGCCGCGACCGCGAGCGGCTCGCCGGCATGGCGGTCAGCCGCCGCAACGAGCGTTATCTCCCCAGCGCACCGTTTCCCGATTCGCTGCAGCTCGAGCCTGAACTCGCCCGCGCGCTTGCCGGCGCGCTCGACGTGCTCATCGTCGTGCCGAGCCCTGCGTTTCGCGCGCTGCTCAGCCTGCTCGCGCCGCACCTCGCGCCCGACATGCACGTCGCGTGGGCCACCAAGGGCTTCGAGCAGGGCAGTGGCAAGCTGCCGCACCAGATCGCGCGCGAGGTGCTGGGTGCCGAGCGCCGGGTCGCAGTCTTATCCGGACCGACCTTCGCTCGCGAGGTGGGCGCGGGGCTTCCCACGGCCATGACTGTTGCATCTCCCGACGCGGTATATGCAAAGGCGCTGGCGCACGAACTGTCGTCGGCAAATTTCCGCGCCTACACCTCCACCGACATCATGGGCGTGGAAATTGGCGGCGCCGTGAAGAACGTGCTGGCCGTCGGCGCCGGGCTGTCCGACGGACTGGGCTTCGGTGCCAACACGCGCGTGGCGTTGATCACCCGGGGCCTGAAGGAGATGACACGGTTCGGGGTGGCCCTCGGCGCCCAGCGCGACACCTTCATGGGGCTCGCGGGCCTGGGCGATCTGGTGCTGAGCTGCACCGACGATCAATCGCGCAACCGGCGTTTCGGACTGTTGCTGGCCGCGGGCCGGAGTGCGCCGGCGGCGCTCGCGGAAATCGGCCAGGCGGTAGAGGGTTACGCCGCCGCGCCCGCCATTCATGAAGTCGCCGCGCGGGCCGCGGTGGAAATGCCGCTGTGCGAGATGGCGTACCGCGTGTTGTACCAGCACCTGCCCGCCAAGGATGCAGTGCGCTCGCTCATGAGCCGGCCGATCAAGGCGGAAGCTGAATAGGGCCGTGAGAGCGCCCTCCTCGGGGCGCTGGGAATACTCATCCGCCCCCGGCCGCAGCGCCCTGTACATTGGCAATCCAGTTGCGCTTGCGCCGTGCGAGGCGGGCATCTTCGCTCTCTCCTTCGAATGTTACCGATGATGCTGGCCGCAGAAGCGACGGTTCGACACCCTCGAACGCGTTGATGCTGACGACAGCGTAAAGGCGACCGTCAATTCGGCTGGTGACCAGCGGAACCACGCCGCAGGTGGAACAGATGTGGAACTCAGCGGTCTTTGAGCCGAAAGAGTACTTCGACACGAGTGAGGGCGCCTTGACGAGCACTTTGAGCGAGCCCGCCGGGCAAGAAGTCCAAACGCCGCCGTGTTTGGTGCAGAACGAGCAAGTGCAGGCGCGTGCGGGGATCTCCGATGGTTCGGGCTCCCAGTTGAGCGCGAACGAAATGTTCCCACAGTGGCACCTTCCGGAGATCAGCATGGACGGCTCCTCGACAAATTCGGACGTGGCAACAGCGGGGTAGCTTTCATTCAGCGTCTCTTCTTCCCTTGGGGAGCGGCCTTCGCCAGGTTTTGTTTCACTCTGAGCTTCACAATTCTTTCGATCAAGCCGTAGGGGATCGGCTGATCGAGTGGAAATCTGAGATTACCCTTCTCTCCTGCGTAGGGCGAAAGCGCCTTCTCCAAGCTTGCATCACCCCTCACCGGTGGATAGAACCCGATGTGCTTCTTGAAGGCGGCGAAGTACACCAAAGCGCCGCTCAGGGTGAACGTCGGAATGTGGTAGCTGATTGCCTCCTGCGCGTCAGGTGCAGCGTTGCCGATCGTCAACCGTATCCTTTCGAGAATCGCCTGAACCTCGGGCGAAAACGCTGCGATGTACGCGTCGATGTTCTGTGGCCTCACCCGACCAGTTGTCATGACGTCTCCTGTGCGATTTCGGACGCCGGAGTCACACCACCGACGCTTCCCGCTCCCCACGCTCGAGCGCGCGCAGGCCGCATCGCTCATTCGCACTCGATGCAGAGCCGGGACAGCATTACCGCGTGCGCTTCAAGTGTGGATAAGGCGCCCGCCGGCAAACGACCAGTTCTCCCATAGAGTCTCCTTAAAGCACACCATCACGTTGTCGGGATTCAAACCGGGGTCCTTCGATAAGGCGGGAAGGATATCGGCGAGAATTTTCTTCTTCACTTTGACGCTGCGACCAACCGAAAAGAGGATTTCAATCAAGACGAAATCGTCTGTTCGAGGAGCGGTGACATCCGGGTATTCCGGATCGAAACGGAAGTCATCCGAGCTGAGCTCGAGAACGCGCTGAAACCGATCCTTAGCGGGCACGCCCGAGGCGACCAGCGCGTTGTGCACAGCGCTAAGCACTGCGGACTTGAACTCGCTCGACTTGCCTTTCCGTATGCTGAGAGTGACTAGCGGCATAAAGTCTCCTTGCGGCCTGACTTTGAGTTCGAGCGACGCGCGGCAGCGACGCTCCATTCAGCTTCCGGCTCGCGATTGCCGTTGAGGTTCATCGTTCATTCTCGACACCAGCCTTCAGCTGACGCTGGTACTCTGCCTCGTCGAAATGCCCCTTGCGAGTCTGTCAATCCTTACGACTAGAAGCCCTTGGCGGAATCCATGGGGTTCACCTGAGTTGCCAGGACTCATTGCACCGTGCATGACATGATCAGGTCTTCACGTGAGTCATGGCCATGATGCAATTGTGCCGTTCCTACCGAGCGAAAGCCGTGCTTGCGATAGAAGGCAATGGCGCGGGCATTGTCTTCCAATG
>DASWUP010000187.1:0-23742 GCA_036401635.1 Steroidobacteraceae bacterium | reverse complement strand
TAAAGCAGTCATGCCCGACCCGCATCCGGTCCGTCCCGACACCGGCGTCGTCGTTGAAGAGGCGCGGCCGGAGGTCAAACAGCCACCGCTGTACCGGGTTGTGCTCCTGAATGATGACTACACCCCCATGGAGTTTGTGGTCGACGTGCTGGAAAAGTTCTTCGCGCTGAATCGCCCGACTGCAACGCGCATCATGCTTGAGGTCCATACCCGGGGTAAGGGGGTCTGTGGGGTCTTCACATACGAAATCGCTGAAACTAAGGTGGCGCAGGTGACGACGTACGCGCGGGATAACCAGCACCCGCTCATGTGCACGCTGGAGGAGGCCTGAGAGCTGCCTTAAGCTCAAACGGGGAACGGTTTGCCCTGAACGCTTAACCTGAAAGGTCCGTCTAAAGTGCTGTCCAACGAGCTCGAGGACTGTCTCAACGACGCGTTCCACCAGGCGCGCGAGGCGCGTCACGAGTACCTGACGGTCGAGCATCTGCTGCTCGCGATCCTCGACACTCCGAAGGTGCGGGAGGTGCTGCGCGCCTGCGGAGCGGACACGATCAAGCTCAAACAGGAGCTGAAGGACCACATCGACCAGTCAACCCCGCGGCTCGAGGAGGGTGAAGAGCGCGAAGTACAGCCGACGCTCGGGTTCCAGCGGGTGCTGCAACGCGCGGTCTTTCACGTGCAATCGAGCGGTAAGAAAGAAGTCAGCGTGAGCAACGTGCTGGTCGCGATCTTCAGCGAGAAGCAGAGCCACGCGGTGTTCCTGCTCAACCGCCAGCACGTCACGCGCCTGGATGCCGTCAACTACATCTCCCATGGCCTATCGAAGATCGCCGAGGAGAAGACCGAGAAGGACGATGCGTCCGGTGACGCCGAGCGCGAAGCCGAGGGCGGCAGCGCGCTGGAGAAGTACACCACCAATCTCAACCGTATGGCGCAGGACGGGCGCATCGACCCGCTCATCGGCCGCAAGCTCGAGGTCGAACGCACCATCGAGATCCTGTGCCGCCGCCGGAAGAACAATCCGCTCTACGTCGGTGAGGCCGGCGTCGGCAAGACTGCAATCGCGGAAGGGCTGGCGCGTCTGATCATCGAGGGCAAGGTGCCCGAGGTGCTGTCCGACTGCACCATATTCGCACTCGACATGGGCGCTCTGATCGCCGGCACCAAGTACCGCGGCGACTTCGAGAAGCGCTTGAAGGGCGTGATCACCGAGCTGAAGAAGCTCCCCGGCGCGGTTCTGTTCATCGACGAGATCCACACCGTCATCGGCGCCGGCGCGGCCTCCGGCGGCGTGATGGACGCCTCGAACCTCATCAAGCCGGTGCTGACCAACGGCGAGATCCGCTGCATCGGCTCCACGACTTACCACGAGTACCGCGGCATCTTCGAGAAGGACCACGCCCTCGCGCGGCGCTTCCAGAAGATCGACGTGGTCGAGCCGTCGGTGGCGGAAACCATTGACATTCTCTTCGGCCTCAAGCCGCGCTTCGAAGAGCATCATGGCATCACCTATGCCGATGAAGCGCTGCGCGCGGCGGCCGAGCTGGCTGCGCGGCACATCAACGAGCGGCATCTGCCCGACAAAGCCATCGACGTGGTCGACGAGGCCGGCGCACGCGCGCGCCTGAAGCCGATCGCCGAGCGCGAAGCGACCGTTGAAGTGCGTCATATCGAGGACGTCGTGGCGCGCATGGCGCGCATTCCGGCCAAGAACGTCTCGACCTCCGACCGCGAGATCCTCAAGAACCTCGAGCGCAACCTAAAACTGGTGATCTTCGGGCAGGACAAGGCAATCGAGTCGCTGGCGGCCGCCATCAAGATGGCGCGTTCGGGCCTGGGCGAGGCGAGCAAGCCGGTCGGCAGTTTCCTGTTCGCCGGCCCCACCGGCGTGGGCAAGACCGAGGTCACGCGGCAGCTGGCGATCGCCATGGGCGTGGAGTTCCTGCGCTTCGACATGTCCGAGTACATGGAGCGGCACACCGTGTCGCGCCTGATCGGCGCGCCGCCGGGCTATGTGGGCTTCGACCAGGGAGGGCTACTCACTGAGGCGATCACCAAGCACCCGCACAGCGTGTTGCTGCTCGATGAGATCGAGAAGGCGCACCCCGATGTGTTCAACCTGCTGCTGCAGGTGATGGATCACGGCACGCTGACCGACAACAATGGTCGCAAGGCGGACTTCCGCCACGTGATCATTGTGATGACGACCAACGCCGGCGCCCTGGAGATGGCGCGCCCGTCCATCGGCTTCACGCACGCTGATAACGCCAGCGACGGCCTGGAGGCGATCCGCCGTATCTTCACGCCCGAGTTCCGCAACCGCCTGGATGCCGTCATCCAGTTCGCGGCGCTTGATCCGGCCACCATCGAGCGCGTGGTCGACAAGCTCATCGTCGAAGTGGAAACGCAGCTCGAGCACAAGGGCGTGACCATCACGCTCGACGATGCGGCGCGGCGCTGGATCGCAAAAGAAGGCTACGATCCGAAGATGGGTGCCCGGCCGATGGCGCGCACCATCCAGGAGCACATCAAGCGCCCGCTGGCGGAGGAACTGCTGTTTGGCCGGCTCGCCAGCGGTGGCCACGTGCGCGTGTCGGTTACCGAGGATGGCGCGCGGCTCGCGCTGCAGTACGAGCCCGCGCAGTCGCCGGCGGTTCCGGCGTAGCGCCGGCGGCGCTTCAGCGGCCGCGATAGATGATGCGGCCCTTGGTCAGATCGTACGGGGTCATCTCCACGGTGACCGCATCGCCGGTCAGGATGCGGATGTAGTTTTTGCGCATCTTGCCGGAGATGTGCGCGGTCACCACGTGGCCATTCTTCAGTTTCACCCGGAAAGTCGTGTTGGGCAGGGTCTCGACGACCTCGCCTTCCATCTGTATCGCGTCTTCTTTGGACATACCGCCCTTAACGGCTTCGGGGGCGCGAATTGGAGCACAAAGCGCGCTCGTCTGGCAATTTACAGCGCCGCCGAGTGCCGCGCGCACGCAGCCGCCGAAGCTTCACGGGACCGCGAGCGCCGCGGCGGGCACGCGCACGTGCTCGCGCAGCAGGGCCTGGAACTGACTGCGGGGGATGGTGCGGCTGCCGAGACTCGCGAGATGGCGCGAGGGCAGCTGGCAATCGATCACTGCCAGATTGTTGCGCCGGCACACCGCGACCAGGTGCGCGAGCGCGGCCTTGGAGGCGTCGCGTTCGCGGCTGAACATGGATTCACCGAAGAACACGGCTCCCAGGCGCACGCCATACAGTCCGCCCACCAGCGCACCCGCGCGCCAGATCTCGATGCTGTGAGCGTGGTGGAGGCGGTGCAGCTCGAGGTAGGCGGCGCGCATGTCGGAGGTGATCCAGGTGCCGGGACTTGCCGCGCGCGGCGCGGCGCAGCCATCGATGACGGCGGCGAAATCGCGATCCATCGAGTAACCGAAGCCGCCGTTGCGCAGCGTCTTGGCGAGGCTGCGCGGGCAGTGAAATTCCTCCGGGAACAGCACCGCGCGCGGATCGGGCGACCACCACAGCACCGGCTGCCCCGGCGAGTACCACGGAAAAATTCCCCGCCGGTACGCGGCGATGAGGCGTTCGGCTGACAGATCACCGCCGGCCGCCAGCAACCCGCACGGTTCCTCCAGCGCCTGTTCGAGCGGCGGGAACCACTCCGGCGCGTCCTGCGGCGACAGCCAGGTGATGGTTTTCACCTAAAGCCGCCCGGCGGCGCGCCGGCCGCGATAAGGGACGTGGCCCTGCACCTCCAGCGCGTAGGCTTCCACGGCGTTCGCCTCACGCGCCAGATACTCGCCAATGGCGGCGCGGAACTGCGGATCGGCAATGTAGTGCGCGGACCAAGTGATGATGGGTTCGAACCCGCGGCTCACCTTGTGTTCACCCTGGGTGCCGGGCTCGAAGCGCGCGATGCGGCGTTCGATGCAGAACTCAATCCCCTGGTGGTAACATGCCTCGAAATGCAGGCTGTGGTAGTCGGCGTCGGCCCCCCAGTAGCGACCGAACAGCGCTTCCTCGTACCAGAAGAAGATCGCCACCGCCACCACCGCCCGCCCGTGCACGGCGAGCTTCACCATGAAGGATTCCGGCAGCGCGCGCGCCACGGCGCTGAAGAACGCGCGTGTCAGATACGGTTCGTGTCCGTGCCGCAGAAAGGTGTCGCGGTGCAGCGCATAGATGCGGTCGAGGAGCGGCTCGTCGAGCTCGCCGCCGAAGCGCGTCTCGAAGCGCACGCCCGCGTCGCTGACGCGACGGCGCTCGCGACGGGCCTTCTTGCGCTTCTCGGCGGTGAAGGTGCCCAGATAGTCATCGAAGCTCGCATAACCGCGATTGCTCCAGTGAAACTGGCAGTCGCGGCGCAACAGCCAGCCGCGCCGCACGCAGGCTGTGCGCGCCGGCTCATCCAGAAACAGCGCGTGCACGCCGGACAATCCATGGCTCGTGGCATGCTCTTCCAGACGCTCGAGTAAACGCGCGGCCCAGGCTTCCTGATCGAGGTCGGCGCGCACCAGCAGGCGTGGTCCGGTCGCGGGCGTGAAGGGTGCGGCGAGGGTGAGCTTGGGGTAATAGCGGCGGCCCACGCGCTCGTAGCCGCGCACCCAGGCAAAGTCGAACACGAATTCACCGAACGAGTGCGTTTTGACGAACGCCGCCGCCGCCGCCGCAAGCCCGCTGGCATCGTGCAGGGTGAGGTAGCGCGGTTCCCAGCCGCTGCCCGCACCCACGCAATGGGTGCGCTCGAGGGCTGCAAGGAACTCGTGGCGCGTAAAAGGATTGCGGCCCGCACCCAAAGCATTCCACTGCTGCGGCTCGAGCTCCTGGATGCTGCGGCGAAATTCGGCGTGGTGCCTGGGCATGACTCTCGCTTAGCTGAGCTAGCCGGGCGGGTGCGTGTGGAGCGTCTCGAGATAGCGGTCCGCATCGAGCGCCGCCATGCAGCCGGCGCCGGCGGAGGTGACGGCCTGACGGTACACGTGGTCAGCGACATCCCCGGCCGCAAACACCCCCGGCACGCTGGTGGCGGTGGCCTCGCCATCGAGTCCGCTGCGCACCGTGATGTAGCCGGAGCGCATGGCGAGCTGCCCGGCGAACAGACCCGTGTTGGGCGTGTGGCCGATGGCCACGAACAAGCCGGTCACGGCGAGCGCCTGTGGCGCGCCACCGCTGAGCGATCGCAGGCGCACACCGCTCACGCCATGATCGTTGCCCAGCACCTCATCGACCGTGTGGTTCCAGATCAGCGCTATCTTGCCCGTGCCCACCTCGCGGAACAGCCGCTCCTGCAGGATCTTTTCCGCGCGCAGCTTGTCGCGCCGGTGCACGAGCGTGACGTGCTGCGCAATGTGCGACAAGTACAGCGCCTCCTCGACCGCGGTGTTGCCGCCGCCTACCACGGCGACGCGCTGACCGCGAAAGAAGAAACCGTCACAGGTAGCGCACGCCGAGACGCCACGGCCGCGGAATTGCTCCTCTGAGGGCAGCCCCAGATAGCGAGCGGTGGCGCCGGTGGCGATGATGAGCGCATCGCAGGTGTAGCTGCAGGCGTCGCCGCGCAGCTTGAAGGGTCGCACGGCGAGGTCCACCGTCTGCACGTGATCGTTCACGATCTCGGTGGCAAAGCGCTCGGCATGTCGCTTCATGCGCTCCATCAGCGCCGGCCCCTGCAGTCCCTCGACATCACCCGGCCAGTTGTCGACTTCGGTGGTGGTCATGAGCTGCCCGCCTTGCTCGACGCCGGCGATCAGCAGCGGCGCGCGATTGGCGCGCGCGGCATAGACCGCGGCGCTGTAGCCCGCGGGTCCGGAGCCTAAAATGATGAGGCGACTGTGCCGGATGCTCGTCATGGGGTTCCCGATTGATTCAGCATCGATGCATGGTACCAAGCCCTATAATGGCGGCCGTCTATCTTAAGACGGAGAATCATGGGATTGGCTGAAACCTCCGCGTCGGCACGCGCGGCGTCGCGCTTCACATCGGCCGTGACCCGCGGCCTGCGTGAGAGCGCCATCATCGCGCTCGGCATCGTGGCGCTGGTGCTGTTCATGGCGCTGCTCACCTACAGCCCCGACGACCCGGGCTTTTCCTTCACCGGCAACTCAGTCTCCGTGCACAACCGCATCGGCGTCATCGGCGCGTGGCTCGCCGACGTACTGTTTTTCCTCTTTGGCCGCCCGGCGTTCCTGTTCCCGCTGGTGCTGGGCGTGGCATGCTGGGGCCTGCAGCGGCGCTTGAAGGCTGAAGCCGCCTCGCGCGCCAACACCCTGGTGCGCATCGCGGGGTTCCTGCTGGTGCTGGTGGCGAGCTGCGCGCTTACCACGCTGCACTGGCAGCCCGGCGTACTGCGGCAGAGCGCCGGCGGGGTGGTGGGGAGCGTGGTGGGCGATGGCCTGGTCGCCGGGCTGGATTTTCTCGGCGCCACGTTGGTGATGATCGCCGCCTGGATGGCGGGTCTGTCGCTCGCCTTTGGCGTCTCCTGGCTCACCATCATGGACCGTCTGGGCGCTCTGACCTGGGGCGCAATCGGTCGCTTGCGCGCGCGCTGGGCCACGGCGCGCGATTTCGCCGAGGGCCGCGAACGGCGCCAGGCGCGCAAGGAGGCGGTGGAGAGCGAGCAGAAAAAGTCCGCGACGCGGGCGCCGCCGCGTATCGAGCCGGCGCTGCCGCTGCTCGAGAAGAGCGCGCGGGTCGAGCGCGAACGTCAGGTGCCGCTGTTCGATCCCCCCAAGGCGAGCGAACTGCCGCCGTTGAAGCTGCTGGATGATCCGCCGCCGCGCGAGCCGCTGTATTCCGCCGAGGCACTCGAGGCGCTCTCGCGCCTCGTGGAGATGAAGCTCAAGGACTTCACCATCGATGCGGAGGTGGTAGCGGTGCAGCCGGGACCTGTGGTCACGCGCTTCGAGCTGCGTCCGGCGCCCGGAGTGAAGGCCAGCCAGATCACGGCACTCGCCAAGGACCTGGCGCGCGCCCTGTCGGTGCTGAGCGTGCGCGTGGTGGAGGTCATTCCGGGCAAGAGCGTGATGGGACTCGAGATCGCCAACGAGAAGCGCGAGGTGGTCACGCTCGGGGAAATCATCCGCTCCCGGGCCTACGACGAGATGCACTCGCCGCTGGCGCTGGCGCTCGGCAAGGACATCGGCGGCCAGCCCGTGGTCGCTGACCTCGCGCGCATGCCGCATCTTCTGATCGCCGGCACCACGGGCTCGGGCAAGTCGGTCGCGCTCAACGCGATGGTGCTCTCGCTGCTCTACAAGTCCACCGCCGAGCACGTGCGTCTCATCATGATCGACCCCAAGATGCTGGAGCTCTCGGTGTACGAGGGCATTCCGCAGCTGCTGGCGCCGGTGGTGACCGACATGAAACAGGCCGCCAACGCGCTGCGCTGGTGCGTGGCCGAGATGGACCGCCGCCACCAGCTCATGGCGGCCCTCGGTGTGCGTAACATTGCCGGGTTCAACCGCCGGGTGAAGGATGCCAACGACGCCGGCAAGCCGATACGCGACCCGGTGATGATGCTCAGGGCGGCGAACGACCCGACCATCGACCAGAGGCAGATCCTCGAGCTGACGCCGCTCCCCTACGTGGTGGTGGTGGTGGACGAGTTCGCCGACCTCATGATGATCGTCGGCAAGAAAGTGGAGGAACTCATCACGCGCCTGGCGCAGAAAGCGCGCGCCTCGGGCATTCACCTGGTGCTCGCGACGCAGCGACCCTCCGTCGATGTGATTACCGGGCTCATCAAGGCGAATATTCCCTGCCGCATCGCGTTCCAGGTTTCCGCCCGGGTCGACTCGCGCACCATTCTCGACCAGATGGGTGCGGAGACGCTGCTCGGGCACGGCGACATGCTGTATCTGCCCCCCGGCACCTCGCTCCCCACGCGGGTGCACGGCGCGTTCGTATCCGACCAGGAAGTGCATCGCGTGGTGGAGGCGCTGAAGACGCCGCACCCGCCGAACTACCTCGAGGAAGTGCTGTCCGGACCCAGAGGTTCAATCCCGGGACTGTTCGGAGAGGAGGGCGACGGCAACGGCGGCACTGGCGGCGAGGACGCCGAACAGGACCCGCTGTACGACGAGGCGGTGCGGATCGTGACGAGCGAGCGCAAGCCCTCCATCTCGTACGTGCAACGACGGCTGAAGATCGGCTACAACCGCGCCGCGCGGCTGCTGGAAGCCATGGAGCAGGCCGGGCTGGTGGGCCCGCTGCAGTCCAATGGCGCGCGCGACGTGTTGGTGCCCGCTCCGACGGAGGAATGAGTTGTCGCTCCTGACACAGTTGCCGCGGGGCGCAGGCGCGTGGCTGCGGCGTGTGGCCGTCGCGGCGGGGCTGCTGGCCGCGCTCGCCGCGGGCGTGGTGGCGCACGCGGCGCCCACCCCGCTCGACAGTTATCTCGAGGACCTCAAGACCTTGCGTGCGAGCTTCCTGCAGACACTCGCCGATCCGCACGGCCGCGAAATCGACCGCGCCACCGGCACGCTCATCGTGGTGCGTCCGGGGAAGTTCAGCTGGGAGACCCATCCGCAGAGTAGCGCAGCCGGCAAGGGCGCGGGTCAACTCATGGTTTGCGACGGAACCAACCTGTGGTTTCTCGACCGGGATCTCGAGCAGGTGACGGTGAAGCCGGTCGACGCCGCGCTGTCGGCGACGCCGGCGATGCTACTGTCCGGCGTGACGGACGTGCGTAAGAGCTTCAGCATCACCCCCGCAGGGTCCCGCCTGGGGCTCGAGTGGGTGCTGGTGGAACCGCGCGGCACCGAGGCGGATTTCCGCAGCGCGCTGTTCGGCTTCGCACACCGGGATCTGAAACGCATGATCCTGGAAGACAAACTCGGCCAGACCGCGACCATCAGTTTCGAGAAAATCGAGCGCAATCGTCCAGTGGCCCCGGGCGAGGTGAGCTTCACGCCGCCCGCCGGGGCCGACGTGATCGGCACCCCCCGCAAGTGAGCGCGCCGCTGTTTGGGGACCGAAATGCGCGCGATCCACTGCGACCGCTTGCGGACCGCATGCGGCCGCGCACTTTGAGCGAGTTCGTCGGCCAGCAACACCTGTTAGGTCCCGGCAAGCCCTTGTCCGCCAGCATCGCCGCCGGACAATTGCACTCGCTGATTTTCTGGGGTCCGCCGGGCACCGGCAAGACCACGCTGGCGCGGCTCATTGCCCAGGCTTCCAACGCACAGTTCATCGCGCTCTCGGCCGTCATGGCCGGGGTGAAGGACATCCGCGCGGCGGTCGAGGCGGCGCGCGCAGTCCGCGCACAGGACCGGCGACCCACGCTGCTGTTTCTGGACGAGGTGCACCGCTTCAACAAGGCGCAGCAGGACACGTTCCTGCCGTATCTGGAGGATGGCACGCTCACGTTCGTGGGCGCGACCACCGAGAATCCGTCCTTCGAAGTGATCAGCGCGCTGCTATCGCGTGCGCGCGTGTACGTGCTGCGGGCCCTGTCGGTGGAGGATCTGAGCGCGCTGCTGCAAGTGGCGCTGGGCGATGCGGAGCGGGGACTGGGGCAGGAGCACCTGCAGGCGGAAGCCGCGGCACTGGACCTCATCGCCCGCGCCGCCGACGGTGATGCGCGCCGGGCGCTCAACATGCTGGAGCTGGCCGCGAGCCTGATGGAGGCCGGTGGCGCCGCGCGCGTAGTGACTCTCGCGGTGGCGCAGGAGGTGGCTGCCGGCGGGCAGCGCCGCTTCGACAAGGGCGGCGATCAGTTTTACGAGCAGATCTCGGCGTTGCACAAGTCGGTGCGCGGCTCCGATCCCGACGCGGCGCTCTACTGGCTGTGCCGCATGCTCGATGGCGGGTGCGATCCGCGCTACGTCGCGCGGCGGGTGGCGCGCATGGCGGTGGAGGACATCGGGCTCGCCGATCCGCGCGCGCTTGCGCTGGTGCTCGATGGCTGGGAGGCTTACGAGCGTCTCGGGAGCCCGGAAGGCGAGTTGGCGATCGCCACGGCGGTGGTGTATCTGGCCTGCGCGCCGAAGAGCAACGCGGTGTACGCCGCCATGGGCGAGGCCATGGCGGACGTCACCGAGTTCGGCACGCTGGACGTACCACTGCGGCTGCGCAACGCGCCGACGCGCCTGATGAAGAACCTCGGTTACGGGCGCGACTACCGCTACGCGCACGATGAGCCCGACGCGGTCGCCGCCGGGGAGCGCTACCTGCCGGATGAGCTGCCCGATCGGCGATACTATCGTCCCGTTCCCCGCGGCCTGGAAGTGAAAATCAGCGAGGCGCTCGCTCGGCTGCGGGCGCGGCCGGCATCGAAAGGTTGAGGCAGTGATCGATCCGAAGCTGTTGCGCACCGATCCGGACGCCGTAGCGCGCAACCTCGCGCGCCGTGGCTACACGCTCGATGTGACGGCGCTCAAGGCCCTTGAGGAAAAGCGCAAGCCGTGGCAGGTGGAGGTGGATCGGCTGCGCGCCGAGCGCAATGCCTACGCCAAGGCGGTCGGCGTCGCCAAAGCGCGCGGCGAGGACCTGAGCGCGCTGATTGCCAAGAGCGAGAGTCTCGCGGCGGGCCTTGGCCGCGCGGAGCAGGCGCTCGGCGCCGTGCAAGCCGAGCTCGAGCAATGGCAGCTCGGGCTGCCGAACCTGCTGCACGCCTCGGTCCCGGATGGGAACGACGCGAGCGCCAACCTGGAGGTGCGCCGCTGGGGCGAACCGCGCCGCTTCGCGTTTCAGCCGCGCGATCACGTGGAGGTCGGCGAGGCCCTGGCGGGGCTCGATTTCGAGGCCGCGGCGCGTATCTCGGGTGCCCGCTTCGTGGTGATGCGCGCGCAGGTGGCGCGCCTGCACCGCGCGCTGGCGCAGTTCATGCTGGAGCTGCACACCCGCGAGCATGGCTACACCGAGGTGCAGGTGCCGTACCTGGTGCAGGGCCAGGCGCTCACCGGCACCGGGCAACTGCCGAAGTTCGAGCAGGATCTGTTTGCGGTGCGCGGCGAGCAGGGGTTCTATCTCATTCCGACCGCCGAGGTGCCGGTCACCAACCTGGTGCGCGAGCAGATCGTGCCCGCCGAGCACCTGCCACTGAAATGGGTGGCGCACACGCCGTGCTTTCGTTCCGAGGCGGGCGCTGCCGGCAAGGACACGCGCGGCATGATCCGCAATCACCAGTTCGACAAGGTGGAGCTGGTGCAGATCGTGCGTCCGAGCGACTCGTACGCCGCATTGGAGGAGTTGACCGGGCACGCGGAAGCAGTGCTGCGTCGGCTGGAGATTCCGTACCGCACCGTGGCGCTGTGTGCGGGCGACATCGGCTTCGGCAGCGCCAAGACCTACGACCTGGAAGCGTGGCTGCCGTCGCAGCAGCGTTATCGCGAAATTTCCTCATGCAGCAACTTCGAGGCCTTCCAGGCGCGCCGTATGCAGGCGCGCTGGCGTAATCCGCAGAGCGGCAAGCCCGAAGCGGTGCACACTCTGAATGGCTCGGGACTCGCGGTCGGACGCACGCTGGTGGCGGTGCTTGAGAACTTCCAGAACGAGGACGGTTCGGTCAGCGTGCCGCCGGCACTGCAGGCCCACATGGGCGGGGTGGCGCGGCTCACGGCATAGACTATCGATTATCGATAGCTCTATACTGCATTTCAAATGAAGCGTACGCCGCGCAAGCCACGCTTGGAGCGAGCGCGCGACCCGCTCTTCAACAGCTCGGTGGAGAAGGCGCTCGCCATCCTCGAAACGTTCGGCGGCGAGCGGCGCGCGCTCAGCCTGGCGGAGCTCGCCGCCGGCGTTGGCATGACGACCAGCTCGGCGCAACGTTGCACGCACACACTGGAGCGTCTGGGGTTCCTCAGGCGCGATGCGCGCGCGCGGCGCTGGGTGCTGACCCCGCGTGCCCTGTCGCTTGCCGCCGGCTATCTGTCCGCTCACGCGCTGCTCGAGCAGGCGACCACGCATCTCATCGACCTCAACCAGGCGAGCGGCGAATCCGTCAGTCTCTCGGAGCCCGACGGCGCCGACATGGTGTTCATCGCCCGCTTCCCGTGCCTGAAGCGCTTCTACATTCACATGCCGGTCGGGCGGCGTCTGCCGATGTACTGCACCGCCTCGGGACGCGCCTACCTGTCGGCGCTGCCGCCGGCCACCGCCCAGCGTATCGTGCGCCACTCGGCGCTGCGGCCGTTGACGCCGCTGACGCTCACCGATCCAAGGCAGATCCTGAAGCGCATCCAGGCGGCGCGCGAGGCGGGCTACGCCTGGTCGGATCAGGAGTGCTACCGCGGCGACGTTACCATCGCCGCCGCCGTGCTCGGGGAGGAGGGTGCGCCGCTCGCCGCCGTGAACATCTCCGCTCCCACCAGCCGCTGGACGCTGGCGGAGTTACGATCGAAGCTGTCGCCGCTGTTACTGCAGACGGCGCGGGCGGCCTCGCGCGGGGACGCGCCCCGGCCGCCACGTCCATGAGCAACTGAAGGGGAACAGCATGCCGGAGCTCAGCCGCTCACTACACCCACGCCACATCACCATGATCTCGATCGGGGGGACAATCGGCGCGGGTCTGTTCGTCGGCAGCAGCGCCTCGATCGTTGCGACCGGGCCTGCGATAGTAGTGAGCTATCTCATCACTGGCACGCTGGTAATGCTGGTGATGCGCATGTTGGGAGAGATGGCGATGGCGCTGCCGGCGGCACGCTCCTACGGCGAGTTCGAGTTCTGGTTCGCAGCTACGGCGGCTTCATGCCCAAAGGCTGGGTGGCGGTGCTCGCCGCCGCCGAGTCGCGCGAGCCGGCGCGCGCGGTGGCGCGCATGAGCAGTTCGGTGATCGTGCGCATCCTGACTTTCTACGTGGGCGCGGTGCTGCTGATCGTCACGGTAGTGCCGTGGGTGCACGTGCGCGCGGGCGAATCGCCGTTCACGCTGACGCTCACCACCATGCAATTCAAATGGGCGACCGTGGTGATGAGCGCCATCATCCTCACCGCCGTGCTTTCGTGTCTGAACTCCGCATTCTATGTCTGCTCGCGCGTACTGTTCGTGCTCGCCGAGCACGGCGACGCGCCGCAATGGCTGGTGCAATTGAACGAGCGGCGCGTACCCACGCGCTCGGTGTGGATGGGGAGCCTTGCAGGCGTGCTCGGCATCCGGGCGGCGATCACCTCATCGCAGACGGTGTTCGCGTTCCTGGTGAACGCCTCCGGCGCGCTGATGGTATTCGTATACATGATCATCGCGGTGGCGCACATCCGCCTGCGGCGCGCACGCGAGGCGAGCGGCGCAGCGGCGCCGGCGCTGTCCATGTGGCTGTTTCCCTGGGCCAGTTACGCAGCAATCCTCGGGATGGCAGCGGTCCTGGTCGCCATGGCGTTGACGCCGGGAGAGCTGGCGCGGGAGCTGCGCGTGAGCGTGCTCGCGCTTGCGGTCGTGGTCGGCGCGTTCCTCGTCGTCGAGGCACGGCGCAGGGCGCGCGCCGTGATGCACACTGCGCCGGCGGATGGGCCATGAAGTCGCCAGCCTCGGTCACCCGGCGGCAGTTTGTGCTGATCTGCGCCTCCGTGGGCGGGGCGATGGTGCTCGGCGTCGCGCTGCGGCGCCGGCAGCGCTTGGTGCCGGGCGGCGCGGCCGCGCGCGGTGCGCTGAACGCCTATGTGCGCATCGAGCCGAACGGCCGCATCACGTTCGTGATGCCTAAGGTCGAGATGGGGCAGGGCACGTTCACCTCACTCCCCATGCTGATCGCCGAGGAGCTGGAGGTGGATCTTGCCGCTACCACGGTGGAAGCCGCCCCGCCCGATCCTGCCGTCTATGGTTTCCCAGTCGATCCCACCGCCCCCGAGGGCATCGAACGAGACCAATCCACCGGCACCTCCCTGTCCATCATTCAGTGCTGGACTCCCCTGCGGCAGGCGGGTGCGACCGCGCGGCTGATGCTCATTCAGGCCGCGGCGAAGCGCTGGGGTGTGCCCGTCAACGCCTGTCACGCGCAGCGCGGGGAGGTTTTACACGCCGCGTCCGGTCGCCGCCTTTCCTATGGAGCGCTGGCCGCCGCCGCTGCCGCCCTGCCAGTGCCAGCGGCGCCACCACTGAAGAGCCCCAAGGACTTCAGGCTCATCGGTCGCGCCACACCGCGGCGCGACACGCCGGAGAAGGTGGACGGCAGGGCGGTGTTCGGCATCGACGTGCGGCCGGCGCACTCCAAGGTGGCGATCATCGCGCTCTCCCCGGTCGCGGGTGGGAACATCGCCGAGCTCGCGAGCGATGCGGCGCTCGCCATCCGCGGTGTGAGACAGGTGGTGAATGACGGTGATGTGATCGCGGTCGTCGCGGATGACACCTGGTCGGCGATCAAGGGCATGAAGGCGCTGGCGCCGCGCTGGGATGACGGGCCGAACGCCGCCGTGCAACAGGCGACCATCGTGTCGGACCTGGAGGCAGCCGTTCACGAAGCCGGTGCGGTTGCCGCCAGCAAGGGCAAACCCGCGGGGTCCGCGGCACGCCGCACGACAAACGTGGATGCGCTCTATCACCAACCATTTCTTGCCCACGCGACGCTCGAGCCGATGAACTGCACGGTCGACTGGCGCAAGGACGAGTGCGAGATCTGGACCGGTACCCAGGCACCCGATCGCGCGGTAGCGAAGCTCGCAGCTCTCGGTCTCAAGTCCGAACAGATCCGCCTTCACAGCTATCTCATCGGCGGCGGCTTCGGGCGGCGCCTGGAAGTGGACGGCATCGTGCTCGCCGCGCGCATCGCGCGGCATGTGTCAGGTCCGGTGCAGGTGCTGTGGCGGCGCGAGGAGGACATCCAGCACGACCGCTACCGCCCCTACTATGTGGATCGGCTGTCCGCTTCGCTGAATGCGGGCGGCATGCCCGTCGCCTGGCGCCATACCATCGCGGGCGCCGGCTTGTGGGCCCTGTACTACGGCGAAGACACGGTCAAGAACGGGGTGGACTTTGACGCCATCACCTCGGCCGCCGATCTGGCCTACCCATTGGAGAATATGGAAGTGCGCTTCGTTCGGCGCGACCCGCCGGGCGTGCCGACGGGCTGGTGGCGCGGGGTCGGTCCGACCCGCAGCGTGTTCGCGGTAGAGAGTTTCATGGATGAGCTGGCGGCCGCGGCCCAACATGATCCGGTGCGCTACCGGCGCGCACTGCTGAAGGAGCCGCGCATGCGCGCGGTGCTGGATCTGGCGGCCGATCGCGCCGGCTGGGAAACCGCGGTGCCCGCCGGCAACGGACGCGGCGTGTCCATCCAGTTTGCATTCGGCAGTTACCTCGCGCAGGTCGCCGAGGTCGCTGTCAACTCCCAAGGCCAGGTGCGCGTCGAGCGTGTGGTGTGCGCCCTGGATTGCGGCCAGGTGGTGAACCCCGACACGGTGCGGGCGCAACTCGAGGGCGGCGTAATGTTCGGCCTGAGCGCGGCGCTTGGCAACGAGATCACGATCGCCAACGGGCGCGTGCAGCAGAGCAACTTCGACAATTTTCCCTCCCTGCGGATATCCGAAGCCCCGCGCGTCGAAGTGCATCTGGTCGCAAGCGGCGAAAGCCCGGGTGGTGTCGGTGAGACCGGCACCGCCTGCGTCGCAGCGGCACTGTGCAATGCGATCTACGCCGCCACCGGCAAGCGCGTGCGCACGCTGCCGGTGAGCCGCGGCCTGCGTGGTTGACGAAGTATGTCAGGCGGACACAAGCCGCGCCTGGATAAGGAGCTGGGAGAAGATCGCTCCATCCCGCGCCGCGATTTCCTGCAGGGGACGCTGATCGACGCAGCGACTGCGCTCGACAGTTCGTTACTCGCGGGCTGCGTGGCCGAAGCCGCCGAGCCGACCGTGGCACTGGCGGCCGCATGCAGCTGCTGAACGGCGGCACTCCGGAAATCGACAGCCCGCGTCCCTACAGCGCCGTGGCCGACGCTCTGCTGCGCGACCTGACTGCGCCATCGATCAGGCCAGCCGGGCAGTGAACGAGTTGCTGCAGGCGTAGCGCCGACGTCCCGGGCAGCGCGCTACGCGCCAGCTGCGCAGCCCGGTCAGTACTCCGCCGCCGGCGCCGCACCGCTCGCCGCGAGACTGCGCACCACTTCGCGCCGCGTCGCCTGCACGTTGGCAAGCGGTGAGCGGCGGGCGCGCGTGACTTCCTCTTCGGTGAAGGGCGCAGGACGCGGCTCGTCCGGAGTGCTGTAGCGCTCGGCGAGCCAGTTGAGCACCGCGGCGAGCTGCGCGTCCGGCAGGGCGGAGTTAGCCGCGCCGGGAACCCGCAGCACGTAGTTGCGTCCTTCGGGCGCGCGCATGAAACGCGCCAGCGCCCCGGCGAGCGGCGGAATCTTGCCCGGCACGCCCAGCGCTTCGGCGCCGTGACAGCCCATGCAATAGAGCATGTAGTCCTGGCCGGGGCTGGCGCGCGCCGTGCCGGCGAGGGCGCTTGCCGAAATTGCGGTTGCGGTGAGCAGGAGCAGGCGTCGCATGGCGCTAAGGTCCGGCGGGTACGACGCTCTTGCGGTGTTCGCGCACCGCGGCGCCGTCCAGCACATGGACGCGCTCGACGGCGATCTCCTGCGCGGTGAGGGGTTTCAGCTCCGCGGGCGCGTGACCGAGATCGAACACCACGAAGTTGAGCGTAGCCGCGAGGGTTGCGTCATCCAGGCGCGCGAAGTCCGGCATCTGAAAGTTGTAGTGTTTGTCATCGACGGTTATGTCGCCGATCATGCCGTATAGCACCGTCAGTGCCAGCTGCCGGCGTCCCTCCGCGCTGGCGGCGTAGCGCGCGGGGTAAGACAGCAGTGGCGGCGCCAGCGCCGGCACACCGGCACCCGTGGGTCCGTGGCACACGGAGCAGTTGGCCTGGAAACTGGCGAAGCCCACCGGGTACGCCGGGGAGGGGGCATCGGCCGCGCGCGCGAGCGGCGCCGCTGCGAGACTCACGACCGCCTGCACGACACACGCCAGCGCTCGGGAGGCCACGCCGCGGGCGCCCCGGACCCGGGGCGTCATTTTTCTGCGACTCCCAGGATGACTGACACCGAGCAGTGATAGTTCGAATCGGCGTTGGCCATGCACCAGTTGAGGTCGTTGTTGCGCGAGGGCCGATACATCGGTTTTTCGCGCTCGTTACGGTTGCACTCGCAGTTGCCGCAGCTGGTCTTGCCGCAACAGTCGTTGTACGACAGGATGTAATCGCGGCCGTCGCCGGGGTTATGGCAGGTGCCAATCCAGGTGATGGGCGAGGGGGCGGTACCCGGCGGACAGGAGCTGGAGGTGCCGCCGCAGCACGAGCACAGAAAACCGTCGATGGCGCAGTACTTCCAGTACTGGCAGCTCTCCGGGCTGTCGGGCTTGGGGGTTGACTCGCCCGCTCGCGCGCGGCTGCCGCGATCCACCGGCAACAGCGGCAGCAGCACGGCGCCGGTCAGCAGTTGACCGAGCGAGGCGAGCAGGCTGCGGCGTGAGGTGCGCCGCGCCAGCGAGCGCGAGGAGTGTTCGAACAGCTGATCGAGCGAGCGCATTCGCGGGTCCCGTTCGTTAAGGATTCAGCATCATCCAGGGCGTCTGGCCGAGATGCTTCTCGATGTGCCGGAGACGGCCGCTGAGGGCGTCGAGCACGGCCATGTCGGAAGTGTCGGTCGCGGCGAACAGGATCGGCGCGCCATCCTGCGACACCTGCACCGCTAACACCGGCGCGAGGCCGCCCGCGTGCAGCGGCCAGCGCGCCAGGCGCCGGTGGCTGGCCAGGTCAAACACCCAGATTTCAGTGCCGCCGTCCTTGTGCGTGCCTTCGCCGCCCTTGTGCATGGGGACGTACAGCCGGCCCAAAGCGCGATGAATCGCGCCCACCTGAGATCCGCCCGGCCGCCACTGGCCGGATTCCGCGGCGCTGACCAGCGGCCAGGGCGGCGCGAACGAGGGCTGCGCGCCTGAGAAGTCGACCTCGTGCACCTCGCCGAGGAAGGACAGGAACGCAAAGCCGCTGCTGGTCGGGATTCCCTGCACGAACACCGGATCGCGGTCGGCATCGAAAAACGGCGCCGACAGTGCGCGCGAGGTCTCGTGCCCCTCGGCATCGAGCGCGACCGTGAGCAGGCGGCCGCTCTCGCAGATCGAAGACACGTGGTTCGGACCCGCCGGAATCACCAGCACGCAGCCCGCGGTGTCGATCTCCCCGAGTACTTTCCCATGCACCGGATCGAGGACGCCGAAGGACGCGGCCGGGGTGACATAGGCGGCGTAGAGAAAGTGCCCGTCGCTGCTGTACGCGATATTAAACAGATTCGGCGTGGTCTCGGCGCGCTTGGGTGGCAGCACGATCTCGCGCGTCGTGGTGAGGGTGGCGTTGTCGATGAACTCGACCACATCGGTGCGCGTGCCGCGGCTGCCGCGCGCGAAATAAGTGGTGGCCACGACCGTGGTGGCGCCATCGGGTGAAAGGTTGACGTTCGGGAGAAAACCAGCGTCGATCTGCCCGAGGCGACGATAGCTGTCGCCGTCGAACAGGTGCACGCGGGCATCGATTTCGTTATCGAACGCAACATCGTACACATACACCCAGTGCGGGCTCTTCGGCGGCAGCGGCTCCACGGTGAGGTGCTCGGCGGGCAGCGGTGGCGGCGCCGCACGCGCCAGCACACCGAACGTCACGCACAGCACTGCTGCGGACCTAAGAGGCGAAGCTCGCATCGATCACCCCATGCACAGCCAGGTTCGCTTCGTCGCGCTTTGCACCCCGGCGCGCGGCGTGGCGCATTGACGGAGGCGGCGACTTTGCCGGAAGTCTCGCACATCGCCAAGAGCCGGGAAAGGTGGCGATGACCGGCACGCGCCAACGGCGCTGGTTTGACCGCCCGCAATGTTCTGCCGTAAAGTCGCTCGCCCTCCGCCCGATTGCCAATTATCGATTATCGATCGCGCGATGCCCGCCGTGCCGCTGCAATCGCTGTGGTCCGTGACCGCGCCGGCCGGTCCCGCCTGCACGGCACTCGTCGGCGCGCGGCGCGCCGAAGCCGCCGTCATCGGCGCAGGCTACACCGGGCTGTCGGCCGCCCTGCACCTGGCGCAAGCCGGCCGGGACGTGGTGGTCCTCGAGGCCACCGACATCGGCGTGCGGGCCTCGGGCGTGAACGGCGGTCAGGTCATCCCCGGAGTCAAGCATGACCCGGACACGCTCGAGCGGATGTTCGGGCCCGATGCGGGCGCGCGCCTGGTGGCCACCGTTGCGGCGGGGCCTGACCTGGTGTTCGAGCTGATCGGCCGGCATGGGATGCAGTGCGATGCGGTGCGCGCGGGCTGGATTCAGCTGGCGCCCTCGGAAGGTGCGCTGGCGCAGCTCGTCGCTCGGGTGGAGCAGTGGCGGCGCCGCGGGGCCGCGGTCGAGCTGCTGTCGCGCGCCGAGGTGCTGCGGCTCACCGGATCCGGCCGCTACTGCGGCGGGCTGCTCGATCGGCGCGGCGGAACGGTGCAGCCACTGTCGTACGTGCGCGGGCTCGCCGCGGCCCTCGGGCGCGCCGGCGGCTGCATCTTCACCGACAGCCCGGCGTTGAAGCTGACACGCGGCGCGGGTGCCTGGAGTATCGAGACGCCTCGCGGCAGCCTCAGCGCACCGCTCGTCATCATCGCGACCAACGCCTACACCGGCGCGCTCCGGGACGAGCTGCGCCGCACGCTGGTGCCGGTGCCGTCCTTCCAGGTGGCCACCGCGCCCATTCCCGCGACGCTGCGCCGGGCGATCCTGAGCGAGGGGCAGGCGGCCTCCGACACCTGGCGCCTGCTGCGGTACTTCCGTCTGGATGCGAGCGGACGGCTCGTGCTGGGCTCGCGCGGCACGTTCGCGCCGGTACCGGGCACGTGGGCGGTGCGGCACCACTACCGCGCCGTGCACGAAATCTATCCGCAGCTCGAAGGCGTAGCTTTCGAATACCACTGGGGTGGGCTCGTGGCGATGACGCGCGACCACCTGCCGCATCTGCATGAGCTCGCGCCGGGCCTGCTTGCGGGCCTCGGCTACAATGGCCGCGGCGTCGCCATGGCAACCGTCATGGGGCGTGTGCTGGCGCAGCGCGCGCTGGGAAGCTGCGCTGCGGAGCTGGGCTTTCCGGTCACGCCGCTGCGACCGATGCCGTTGCACGCGCTGAGTGGCATCGGGGCGCGCGCGACGATCCAGTATCTGCGGCTGGCGGACGCGCTGGCACGTGCGCGCCAGACTCCTTAAGACACGAGGAGCGACATGAACGCGACAAAAGCCGGGCTGCTGACCGTGCTGGTGCTGGTCAACATCGCGTTCGTCATCGGCTGGATCGCGGCGGTCAGGCGCTACCGCATGCGCGAGCGTCCGACGCCGGGCGACCTCGCGATCGGCTTCTTGACCGACTTTCTCGATACGCTTGGCATCGGTTCGTACGCGCCTACCACCGCGCTGTTCAAATTTCGCGGCGCGCCGGCCGATGAGCTCATTCCGGGCACGCTCAATGTCGGGCACAACGCGACGGCGTTTCTCGAGACCGTGCTGTTCGTCACCGCCGTGGCCGTGGACCCGCTGTTGCTCGTGTGCATGGTCGCGAGCGCCGCCTCGGGTGCGTGGCTCGGAGCGGGCGTCGTCAGCCGCCTGCCGCGCCGCGCCATTCAGCTGTTCATGGGGGTGGCGCTGCTGATCGCGGCGTGCTTCTTCGTGATGAAGAACCTCGAGTTCTTCCCGCCGGGCGGCACGGCGTTCGCGCTCGCCGGCTGGCGTTTCGGCGTAGCGGTGGCGCTGAGTTTCGTGTTCGGGGCGCTCATGTGCATCGGCATCGGTAACTACGCGCCGACCACGATCGTGCTGGCGCTTCTCGGCATGCACCCGCACGCGGCGTTCCCCATCATGATGGCGAGCGATGGCATGCTGCAGCCGGTGGCGAGTCTGGCGTTTTTCCGCTCCGGCCGCTTCGCCCACGGCGCCTCGCTCGGCCTGACGCTGGGGGGCGTGGTGGGTACGCTGGTTGCGTTCTATATCGTCAAGGAGCTGTCGGTCGACAAGATGCGCTGGCTAGTGGTCATCGTGGTCCTGGTTGCCGCCGTGTCGATGCTGCGCTCGGCGCGCGCCACGTCAACCTCGGCCCCCGCCGCTGCGGTGGAGTGAGGCCAGTCCCTCTGCCTTCAACCCGCTGCCCACCCCATGCGCACCTCGACCAGATAGCGACGATGAACCAGGGTCGGCCGATCGGGGGTCCGGGTGGTGTGCAAAGTGCGCTCCATGGCGCACTGTGCATGCTCGGCGGCCCGCGCTGGCGGCGCCACGCTGAACACCGCGGCAACCAGCAGCCCGAGCACCAGATTGATGAGCAGCGATCCCAACACCGCCCAGGTTGTGACTCTCATAGTGATCTCCCTACAGCAATTTTGACAGCGCATATGAGACACCCGCGGGTACTGCGCCGTCAGCGCAGCGGCGTCGAATCCATCCTCGTGGCCAACGGGTTCGTCCCCCGGTGAACATGTCTGCGGCTGCGACCGTTCCCGCCGCAGGCACCGCGACCCTGGGGCCGGTTCTCCCGAACCATCGCTTCGATGAAGCCCGCCTGGTGTGCTATCTGAACGAGCGCCTGCCGGGGTTCGGCACAGAGTGCGAGATCCGTCAATTCCAGGGCGGCCAGTCGAATCCGACGTTTCACCTGGCAACGCCAGGTACCGCATACGTGCTGCGCAAGAAGCCGCCCGGCGTGCTGCTGCCGTCGGCGCACGCCGTCGATCGGGAGTTCACGATTATGAGAGCGCTTGCGGGCACCGCGGTCCCGGTGCCCAGGATGCTCCTGCTGTGCACCGACGAATCCGTCATCGGACAGATGTTCTACGTGATGGAGTGCGTCGAGGGCCGGGTGTTCACCGATCCGGGTTTGCCGCAGCTGAGTGCAGCGGAGCGAGCGGCGATCTACGCCTCGATGAACGATACGCTCGCCAAGCTGCATCGGGTCGACATCGCACAACTGGGGCTGACGGAGTTTGGGGGCCCGCAAGGGTTTCTGAGCCGGCAGATTGCGCGCTGGTCACGGCAGTACGCCGCAGCGCAACTGCCGAGCTGCGCAGCGATGGATCAGCTGATGTCGTGGCTCGCCGCGCAGGATCCGGGTCCCGAGGAGATCGCGATTCATCATGGCGACTTCAGGCTCGGCAATCTGATGATTCACCCGACCGAGCCAAGGGTGATCGCCGTCCTCGATTGGGAGTTGGCCACTCTCGGACACCCGTTGGCCGATCTCGCGTACGCGTGCCTCGGGTATCACGGATCGGTATTCACGAGCGGCGCCACCCCGCTGTCCGCGAGCGCCGGTATTCCTGGCGAAGCGGATTTCGTCAGCGCCTATTGCCGCAGCGCGGGACGCGAGCCGGTGTCCGATTGGCCGTACTTTCTCGCGTTTTCGCTGTTCCGGGCGGCGGCGATTCTCGCCGGCGTCTACCGTCGAGCTCTTGACGGTAACGCCGCCGACGCCAACGCCCTTGCGCGCGGCGCAGTGTACCGGGAGGTCGCGCAGCTCGGCTGGTCGATCGCACGCAGCGGATGAGCGTCACGGGCGCCTAACTCACATTCTCGAGACAACCGCTCACCAGTGCCTGTAATCTTCCCCTGTCCGTGCAACCTCAGGCATTAGGGGGTCAGATGGCCGCCGGGGCACACACGACAGTCATCCAGAGAGTCCTGGAGCGACGGGCGGCTGAGCCCGCGACGACCGAGGATGGGACCACGGCGACTGTCGCGGTTATGGTACGTCTGCTGCCGCCGCCGAAGGCGCTCCTGGTCTTTCAGGACCCGCCGCTGCGCCAGCACATGGAGCGGCGCATCACGCCCGATGTGCTGGACGTCGAATGCGTCGCCGGCGAACAGGAAGCCCTGCAGCGCTTCGGCGCCGAATTTCGCCCGGTCGTGCTCACCGATAGCCTTGAGCTGATACGCAAACTGCGGTCGCGCCCCGCACCACGGACTGCCTTCATCGTCTACGTGGCCGAGATCGATGACCCCCAGGAGCGCGAGGCGGGAATCCTCGCGGGGGCCGACGAGTGCGTCGGGCGTCGGGTGAGCGACAGCGAGCTTGACGCGCGCATCCGCGCGGCGCGCCGCATCGTGGAGCTCGAGTCGGTGCTGCGCATTGCCCTCGAGGAAAACCGCAAGCTGTCGGCGACGGACGATCTGACGCGCGCCGCCAGCCGGCGCTTCTTCGGCAAGCACTTTCCGCGCGAGGTCGAGCGGGCCGCGCGTTATAAGCGCGCCCTGTCCCTGATTCTGTGCGACATCGACCACTTCAAGAAGATCAATGACACGCTCGGCCACGCCGCCGGCGATGAGATCCTGCAACAGTTCGGCCCGAGGCTGCAGCAGTATCTGCGCCGCGGGATTGACTGGGTGGCACGGATCGGCGGTGAGGAATTCGCCATCGTGATGCCGGAGACGGCTTATGACCCGGCGCTGGCCGTCGCCCGCAAGTTGCGCGCGGGTGTTTCACACACTGCCTTCAAGGCCGGCAAGGAGAGCATCCAGGTGACCGCAAGTTTCGGCCTGTGCGGGATGGATGTCGTCCTGAGCGGCGAGCACCAGCTGGCCGAGCGTGTGCTCAGGGTCGCGGACGCGGCGCTGTATCGCAGCAAGGAGACCGGCCGTAACCGCGTCACCGCCGCGATTCTCAAGGCTCCGGCTGCCTGAGGGCGCGAATGGTCGTCGGAATCGCCTTCAGGGCGCAGCCATCCGGGCGAGCGCCGAAATTGGTCGGATTTCTGCATTTCCGAGGACTGTGAGTCAGGTCTCGGACGCGATCCGCGCTGCGCGTTCCAATCAGGTGTCATT
>DASWUP010000186.1:0-4040 GCA_036401635.1 Steroidobacteraceae bacterium | reverse complement strand
GCGCTTCGATCTCGCCGACCTCTCCCACGGCCATCGTCGTGTTCGCGCTCATCGCTGTGAGCCTCGCCGCGGTCGGCTACGACAAGATCCATCTTGCGCAGCGCGCTTTCGCGTACCTGATGATCGCGATACTCACGGTGTTCTCGCTCGGAGGGCTGTTTTTTCTCAGGTTTCCGGCGGTGCAATGGGATCCGGCCGGGTTTCGCGCGGTGCCGTTCCTCGCGCAGTTGTTCGCCGCGGCCTCCTATCAGCTGAGCTGGTCGATCTATGTGTCGGATTATTCCCGCTATCTGCCGCGCGACGTCGGCGTGCGGGCCTCGTTCTGGTGGACCTACCTCGGGGCCTTCATCGGCGGCGCCTGGATGATGCTGGTCGGCACGGTGGCGGCCGCCGCAGCCCCCAGGCTCGACGTCGCCGCTGCCATGGAGCAGGCGGCGGATCAGGTGTTCCCGGGCCTCGGCAAGGTGTTGCTCGTGGGCGCCCTCTTGGGCCTGATCACCATTACGGCGCTGAACTTCTACGGCGCATCGCTGACGCTCTTGAGCGTCGCCGATACCGTGAGGCCGCTGCGCTGCACCGCCGGCAAGCGGCTGGCGAGTCTTGCGGTGGCGTTCGGGGCGAGCAACGTAATCGCCTTGAGTTCGTCCAGCGACTTCGTCAACCGCTTCGAGGATCTGCTCTCACTGCTCCTGTACCTGTTCACACCGTGGACGGCGATCAACCTCATCGACTTCTACGTCGTGCGCAAGGGTCACTACTCGATTCGCGAGATCTTCAATCCCAGCGGGATGTACGGGCGCTGGAACTGGCGTGGGCTGCTCGCCTACGTCGTGGGCTTTATCGTCATGATCCCGTTCTTCAGCTCCGGCATGTATACCGGACCGATCGCCCGGGCGCTCGGCGGCGCCGACATCGCGATGCTGGTGGGCCTGCCGGTTGCCGCCGGCATCTACCTGCTCGCCTGCCGCTCGATCGACCGTCACCAGGACCAGCAGCGCGCGGCCGCCGCGGATGTCGGCCTCGATCCGGATGACGGGGCAAGTGCACAGATCGCGTGATTGCCAGTACCATCATCGGGTCCTGGGAGTTACCTCAGTGCCGGCGCGTCACGCCGATCGGCAAAGCGTCCGCGGCCTGCATGTCTTGATCCTGGAAGGCATCCGGGTCGCGAAGGTAGTCGAGCGCCATATCGAAGGCGTCGTGCCCCCAGAACAGCTCGGTGCCGACCACGAGAGTCGGTACGCCGAATATCCCGCGCCCGCTCGCCCAGCTGGTGTTGTCGCGCAGGCGCTGCTTGATGGTTGCATCGCTCAAGGCCGCTTGCGGATCCGCGACGCCGAGCGCGCGAGCGAGATCGGCAATGACCACGGGATCGGCAACGTCCCGCCCGTCGCGGTACACGGCGTCAAGGACCGTCCCTGCAGCACGCTGATCGCTGCCGGCGGCGATGATCAGGCGCAGGGCCGCCAGCGGGTTGAATGGATGCGCCGGCGGCATGCGCATCGGTATGCCTAAGCTGCGCGCCCGCCACAGGACGAATCGGTAGGTGAAACGCCGCTTGGACGGAATCTCCGCCGGTCCCAGTTGCCCGAAGTGCTCGAGCAACGCCGCAAACAGCACCGGAACGAACTCGACGTTCACGCGGGCAGGCAGCCGCGACAGCTGCGGGAAGGCCAGGTAGGCAAACGGCGAGATGACGTCGTACACCCACGAGACCTTGATCGCATCGTTCACGGGCGTCAGCTCCCCGACACGCGCACCAAGAGCTTGCCGAAATTCTCGCCGCGCAGCAGGCCCATGAGCCCCTGCGGTGCGTTCTCGAGTCCCTCGATGACTTGTTCGCGGTACCTGACGCGGCCTTCCCGCAGCCAGCCGCTCATCTCCTCCCGGAAGGCCGGGGCGCGTTTGTGGTGATCCAGGACGATGAATCCCTGCACCTTGACGCGCTGGCGCAGCACCGTGGACAGCAGCTGCGCCGTGCGGTCGCCCCCTTCGGGAAGCTTTTCGAGATTGTACCAGGCAATCAGGCCGCACAACGGCATCCGCGCGCCGCGGTTGAGCAGCGGCAGCACCGCTGCGAGCACCGCACCGCCGACGCTCTCGAAGTAGACGTCGATGCCCTTGGGGCAGGCGGCTGCGAGCCGCCGTGGCAGGTCGGCCTCATGGTGATCGAGGCAGGCGTCGAAGCCCAGCATATTGAGCGCGTACTCGCATTTGTCATGGCCGCCGGCGATGCCGACCGCGCGGCATCCCTTGATCTTGGCGATCTGCCCCACAACCGATCCGACCGCACCGGTCGCGGCGGCCACGACGACCGTCTCGCCGGCTTTGGGCAACCCGATGTCCAGCAGCCCCACGTAGGCGGTGAGTCCCGGCATTCCGAGCACTCCGAGGGCGTGCGACGGCTGCGCCAACGCGTTGTCGATCCTGACCAGATCACCGCCGTCCGACAGCCCATAGTCCTGCCAGCCGACGTTAGCGAGCACCACATCACCGACCCTGAAGCCGGAGGCGTTGGAGGCTTCGACCACACTCACGGTCTGGCCGCCCATGGGCGCGCCGATCGCCACGGGCTCCACGTACGAGGGTCCCTCGTTCATGCGGCCCCGCATATACGGATCGAGGGACAGGTAGCGCGTGCGCAGCAGCACCTGGTTGGGACCCGGTGCGGGTACGGGCTGTCTCTCGAGACGGAAGTCTTGCGCCGTCGGGGCGCCCTGCGGGCGGCGCGCGAGCACAATGCAGCGATTCACGGCCGGCTGGGCACTCACGCAGGCATCCTCCTCTTCAGCGCAGGAACTCGAGCTTCACTCCGGGCGGCGCGCTCGCCGTGCGGTCGATGAACAGGTCCGCGAGCAGCGTGCCGCCGGGTTCAACACTGTAGGGCCCGAAGTCCCGCACGCCGGCCTCGTACAGCACGCTGTCGTCGATAAGGAACTGTCCGGTGCATTCGCGTGCCGGCTTGTTGAGGATCACGTAGGCGGCATCCGCCACGATCTCGGGCTTGCGTGAACGGCGCATCATGGCGGGCCCGCCGACAGCGAACTCCACCGCGGCGGTCGCGATCGTGGTGCGCGGCCACAGCGCGTTGCAGGCGATGCCCGCGGAGCGGTACTCCTGCGCCAGGCCCAGCATGCACAGCGACATGCCGTACTTCGACAGCGAGTAGGCCAGGTGCCCGGCAAACCATTTCGGCTGCAGATCGAGCGGTGGCGAGAGGGTCAGCACATGCGGGTTCGACGCCCGCTTGAGATATGGCATGCAGGCCCGCGAGGTGACGAACGTGCCGCGAGTGTTGATCTGCTGAATGAGATCGTAGCGGCGCATATCGATCTGCTCGGTCGGCGCGAGACTGATCGCCGAGGCGTTGTTGATGCAGATGTCGATGCCGCCGAACTTGCGCGCGCACTCGCTTACCGCCGCAGCGACCATCGCCTCGTCGCGCACGTCCACCGCCAGCGGCAGTGCCTGGCCGCCGGCGCGCTCGATGTCCTGCGCGGCGCTGTAAATGGTCCCCGCGAGCTTCGCATGCGGCTCGGTGGTCTTGGCGGCGATCGCGATGTTCGCTCCGTCACGCGCGGCGCGCAGCGCGATCGCCAGCCCGATTCCGCGGCTGGCGCCAGTAATAAAGAGTGTCTTGCCTGAAAGACTCACAACTCCCCCTTCAGCTCGATCCGGTTGCCGTCGGGGTCCTCGATGTAGAACGAGCGACCCTCGCCCTCGGCGCCGTAGCGCGATGCCGGGTCGATAACTCGAACGCCGTACGCTGCAAGCCACTTAGACAGGTCCGCTTCGCTGCAGGGCGCGAGCGCCAGGCAGAAATGATCGACGTTGGGTCCACGGGGACCCGACAGCGCCTGCGCACGACCCAGCGCACCGTCGACCGTTACCAGATCGATGAGACTGCGCCCGGCGCGCAGCTGCGTAAGGCCCAGTTCGGGCTGCTCGCGTTCCACGCGACACCCGAGGACGTCGCGGTAGAACACCAGCGCCTGCGGCAAAGCGCGCACCCGCAGTACGATGTGATCAATGCCTTTGAC
>DASWUP010000185.1:0-7320 GCA_036401635.1 Steroidobacteraceae bacterium | reverse complement strand
GCCGGCGACAAGTACGGCGGCCTGTCGGATCTCGCCCTCTACTACATCGGCGGCGTCATCAAGCACGCCAGGGCGCTGAACGCGTTCACCAACGCCGGCACCAACAGCTACAAGCGCCTGGTGCCCGGCTTCGAAGCGCCGGTCCTGCTCGCCTACTCGGCGCGCAACCGCTCCGCGTCGATCCGCATTCCGTGGGTGTCCAACCCCAAGGCGCGGCGTATCGAAGTGCGCTTCCCGGATTCCAGCGCCAACCCGTACTTCGCGTTCACCGCGATGATGATGGCGGGCCTCGACGGCATCCAGAACAAGATCCACCCGGGGGAGCCTGCGGACAAGGACCTCTACGATCTCGAGCCCGAGGAGGCGAAGCACATTCCGACCGTGTGCCACTCGCTCGACATGGCCCTCGAGCACCTGGACAAGGATCGGGAGTTCCTGACGCGCGGCGGCGTGTTCAGCAACGACGTCATCGATGCGTACACGGGCCTCAAGCTCCAGGAGGTCACGAAGTTGCGCATGTCCACTCACCCGGTGGAGCTGGAGCTGTACTACAGCTGCTGATGGCATGATGAGGCGACAGCTTTTGTCCCCGGCGGCGCGGCGGGATATGCTGCGCGATGATGCGTCGTGTCCTGCTTACCTTAATGTCGCTCGCGTGTTCGCTGGCAGTTGCGGCCACGGTGTACAAGTGGGTCGACGAGAAGGGCGTGGTTCACTACAGCGATCAGCCGCACCCGAACGCGCAGAAAATGCAGGTGCAGGCGGCGCAGACCTACAAGGCCTCGGACAACAGGCCCGCTGCGCCCGGCGGCGCAGCGCCCGCGCCTGGCGGCCCCGCGCAAGCGCCGAGCTACCAGGGTTGCGCCATCGCCGAGCCGGCGGACGAGCAGACCTTCACGAATGTCGACTCGCTCACCGTCGTTGTGCGGACCGATCCGGCCATCCGCCCCGGAGACCAGGTGTTCCTCATGCTGGACGGGCAGCCGCTGAATGGCGGCGCGCCGACCGGCAGCCCGTTCGTGCTCACACCGGTGGATCGCGGCACGCACACCCTGCAGGCGCTGGTGCGCAGCAGCGACGGCGGGCTCATGTGCCAGACTCCGGGTGTGACCTTCAACGTGCACCAGGTTTCGGTGCTGAACCCAGCCAACCCCAGACATCGCTGACCCGCGCGCTCGCGGCGGCCGCGGCGCGCAGCGCGGCACGGGAGCCTCATGGCCCTTGAGCGCGCCAGCCCCTCAGCGCTCTCGCACTTCGATCCGGCGGATCTGCTCGATGCGCTGTCCACGGGCATCATCATGCTGGATGCGCAGCTGTGTCCGGTCTACGCCAACGTCGCCGCCCAGGACCTGCTGGCGTTCAGCCTCAAGATGGCGCGCGGGCGCCCGTTCGCGGATTTTCTCCACGACGCCGACGGGCTGTGCCGCATCCTGCGGCGCGCGCTCGAAACCGGCCAAGGCATCGCCGACCGGGAGCTCGCGGTGCGACCCGCCGGGGCGCCGCGCGAACTGCGCACTCTGGATGTCACCATCACCCCGCTCACCGGCCTCACCGGAACTCATCTGCTGCTCGAGCTCGCCGACACCACCCAGCGCCAGCGCATCACGCGCGAGAACGACCTGCTGGCGCGTATCGACGGCAGCCGCCTGATGGTGAGACAGCTGGCCCACGAGATCAAAAACCCCCTCGGCGGCCTGCGCGGCGCGGCGCAGCTGCTGGAGCGCGAACTGCCGGCGGCGGTGCTCAAGGAATACACCCAGGTCATCATCGGTGAGGCCGACCGCCTCACCGCACTGGTGGACTCGATGTCAGGGCCGAGCCGCGCACCGAGCAAGAGCGAGCTCAACGTCCACGAGATCTGCGAGCACGTCTATCACCTGCTGCGTGCGGAGGCGCCGGGCGGCATTCTGATCGAGCGTGACTACGACCCGAGCCTGCCGAACGCAATGCTCGATCGTCATCAGCTCATCCAGGCGCTGCTCAACGTCGCGCGCAACGCCCTGCAGGCGCAGGGCGATCTCGGCCGCATCGTGCTGCGCACCCGCGCGCGCTCCAACGTCAGCATTGGTTCGGCGCTGCACCGCCTGGTGGCGAGCGTGCAGGTCGAGGACAACGGTCCGGGCGTACCCGCGCACCTGCGCTCCTCGATCTTCTACCCGCTGGTGAGCGGACGCGCCAACGGCACGGGGCTGGGTCTCGCGGTCGCCCAGGACCTGGTGACGCGCAACGGCGGCATCATCGAATTCGAAAGCGAGCTGGGGCGCACGGTGTTCACGCTGCTGCTGCCCCTCGGAGAGGACACATGAACGGCAGCGTACTGCGGGTCTGGCTCGTCGACGATGACGCCTCCATTCGTTGGGTACTCGAGCGCGCGCTGCGCAACGACGGCATGGCGCCGCGAGCGTTCGAGGCGGCAGAACCGGCGCTGGACGCGCTGCGGCGCGAATCCCCGGACGTGCTGATCACCGACATCCGCATGCCGGGCGCCTCGGGGCTGGAGCTGCTGCGCCGCATCCGCGAGGCGCGACCGGCGCTGCCGGTGATCGTCATGACGGCGCACTCGGACCTGGGGAACGCCGTGTCCGCCTACGAGGGCGGCGCCTTCGAATACCTGCCCAAACCCTTCGACATCGACCAGGCGGTGGCCCTGGTGCGGCGCGCGGCCGGCGGCAGCCGGCACGGCGGCAGCGAAGCGGGCAGCGCGCCGCGCATTCCGGAGCTGCTGGGACAGGCGCCGGCCATGCAACAGGTGTTTCGGGCCATCGGGCGCCTGGCGCGCTCGAGCGTCACCGTGCTCATCACCGGCGAGTCCGGCACCGGCAAGGAACTCGTCGCCCGCGCGCTGCACGAGCACAGCCCGCGCGCCGCCGGCCCGTTCCTCGCACTCAACACCGCGGCGATCCCGGCGGACCTTCTCGAGTCGGAGCTGTTCGGGCACGAGCGCGGTGCCTTCACCGGAGCGGACGCGCAGCGGCGCGGGCGCTTCGAGCAGGCCGACGGCGGCACGCTGTTTCTGGACGAGATCGGCGACATGTCGATGCCGCTGCAGACGCGCCTGCTGCGCGTGCTCGCCGAGGGCGAGTTCTACCGTGTAGGAGGCCAGATGCCGATCCGCGTCGATGTGCGGGTCATCGCCGCGACCCACCAGAACCTGCAGGAGCGGGCAGCGCGCGGCCTGTTCCGCGAAGACCTGTATCACCGGCTGAACGTCATCCGCATCGAGCTGCCCCCGCTGCGCGCCCGGGCGGAGGACATCCCGGACCTGCTGCGCTACTACCTGGTGGTGACCGCCCACGAGCTGGGCGTGGAGCCGAAGGGGCTCGCCGCCGAGGCTCTCGCCAGGCTCGCCGCCTACGACTGGCCCGGCAACGTGCGCGAGCTGGTGAACCTGTGCCGGCGGCTCTCGGCGCTGGCGCCCGGAAGCGAAGTGCACCTCGCCGACCTGCCGCCGGAACTGGCCGCCAGTTCCACGCAAGCCACGGCGGAGGCGGACTGGGCCACAGCATTGGGGCGCTGGGCCGAGCGTCAGGCGCTCGCAGGCCAGGCGCCGCTGCTGTATACCGCGCAGCCGCAGTTCGAGCGCGTGCTCATCCGCGCGGCGCTCAAGCGCACGCAGGGCCACCGCCAGGACGCCGCGAGACTGCTGGGCTGGGGGCGCAACACCCTCACCCGCAAGCTCAAGGAACTCGGCATGAATGGCGCCGACGGGGGCGACGAATAGGCGCGCGCAGCGGAACCCGGTAAGGTTCGCGGCCAGCCGCTGAGGCTTAGCGGGGCACTTTCGATGTGGGGCTGGCGCGAGGTGTGGCATGTCGATTTCCTGGGCAACGAGCTCGGTGCCTGGACGCTCGCGCTCGCTACCTTCCTCGTCACGTTAACGGTCCTGCCGCTTGCCAAGCGCTTCATCAGCGCGCGCCGCCGCCAGCTGACCCTTAAGCGGCGGGTGCATTTCGCCATCGACCTCATCGCGCTCCTGGTGGAGCGCACCAGCCGGGTGTTCCTGTGGGCGGTGGCGGTGTGGCTCGCCTCCCGCCATCTCGGGTTTGCGCCGCGCGCCGAGCGCTGGCTCACCGTCACGCTGGTGCTGCTGTTCTGGGTGCAGGCGGCGCTGTGGGCCCTGACAGCCGTGCGCTACGCCATCGACGTGCGCCGCCAGCGCGCCACCGGGCCCGACACGCTGCTCCAGAGCTCGATGGAAGTGATCCTGTTCGCCGCCGGGATCGTGATCTGGGGAGTGGCGCTGCTGCTGGCGCTCGGCAATCTCGGCGTGCAGATCGCGCCGCTGCTGGCGGGGCTCGGCATCGGCGGCATCGCGCTCGCGCTCGCGGTGCAGAGCGTGCTGGCGGATCTGCTCGCATCGCTATCGATCGCGCTCGACAAGCCGTTCGGGCTCGGTGACTTCCTGGTCCTCGACACCGTCCAGGGGACCGTCGAACACATCGGCGTGAAGAGCACGCGTCTGCGCAGCCTCTCGGGCGAACAGATCATCATCTCGAACGGCGACATCCTCAAGGCGCGCGTGCGCAACTACGGCCGCATGAGCGAGCGGCGCGCGGTGTTCCAGCTCGGCGTGGATTACTACACGCCGGTGGCCACGCTCGCGGCCATTCCGCGCGCGGTGCGCGAGATCGTCGAGGCGACACCCGATACGCGCTTCGAGCGCTGTCATCTGCTGAGCTGCGGTGAGCACGCGTTGCAGTTTGAAGTCGTCTACTTCCTCACCAAACCCGACTTCAACCTCTACGCCGACGCCCAGCAGCGCATCAATCTGCGCATCCTCGAGCGCTTCCACGCCATGGAGGTGAAATTCGCCGCTGCGGTGCCGACGCGAGTGCGCCTCTTCAGGCCGCCGTCCCCGGCGCAGGACGCGGGCGGCCAGCAGCGGCTGCTGTAGCGGGCGTTCCCGGGCTCGTTCGCTTCGGGTCGCCGCTTCAGCCCGAGAGCGCGCAGTCCTGAGTCTCGCTCGCGGTGCGCAGCGTGCCGACGAGTTGCGTCACGTTCGTAAGGCCCTGGGCGCGCAGGTACTCGGCAATGCCCTCGTTGATGATCTTGCACACCATGGGGTCATAGAACAGCGCCGTGCCGATGCCGACCGCGCAGGCGCCGGCGATGATGAACTCCAGCGCATCGTTGACCGTCGTGATGCCGCCCTGCCCGATGATCGGGATGCCATGGGGCTTCGCCACCTCGTACACCTGGTGCACCTTGAGGAGCGCGATCGGCTTGATCGCAGGTCCGGAGAGCCCCCCCTGCACGTTACCGATCACCGGGCGGCGCGCCTGCACGTCGATCGCCATGCCCATGATGGTGTTGATCACCGACAGCGCGTCCGAGCCTGCTTCGATGCAGCGGCGCGCGTTCTCGCGAATGTCGGTCTGGTTGGGCGAGAGCTTGGTGATGAGGGGCTTTTTGGTCACCCGCCGGCAGGCGGCCACCACCTGCGCGGACATGTCGGGGTAGTTGCCGAACGCAACCCCACCCTCCTTAACGTTCGGGCAGGAGATGTTGATCTCCATGGCATCGATCGGCGACTCATCGAAGCGCCGCGTAACCTCGACGTATTCCTCCACCGTCGAGCCGCACACGTTGGCGATGAAGCGCGTTTCGCTGAAGTCCAGGTGCGGCAGGATGCCGCGCACCACCTGCTCGACCCCCGGGTTCTGCAGGCCGATCGCGTTCAGCATGCCTGCGGGGGTCTCAAACACCCGGTGCGGCGGATTGCCGAGGCGCGCCTCGCGGGTCGTGCCCTTGAGCACGACGGCGCCGGCGTCCCGGTTGGAGAATCCCTCGATGCGGGTGTACTCCTCTCCGAAGCCGACGCAGCCCGACAGGAGCACGATTGGCGAAGCGAAATCCAGACCGCAGAATTTGAGACTGAGTGAGGTCGCGGCATCGGACGCTCCGGGGCGGCGGTCCGCGTCCGCGGCTGCGCCTGGTTTGAGCGTCGCCATGACGCGCATTATCGCACACGCTTCGACTCACACGCCGCCAAACCCATGTTCCATATAGTGCTTTTTCAGCCCGAAATCCCGCCCAATACCGGCAACGTCATCCGCCTGTGTGCCAACAGCGGCAGCACGCTGCACCTGGTGAAGCCGCTTGGGTTCGAGCTCACGAAGAAGGCGGTGCGCCGTGCCGGACTCGACTACGAGGAGCTTGCGCAGGTGCAGGTGCACGCGAGCCTCCCCGCCTGCCTGGACGCCCTGCAGGGCGCGCGCCTGTTCAGTGTCGAAACCGGCGGCCGCCGCGGCTACAGCGAAGCGGGGTTCAGGCCCAACGACGCGCTGATCTTCGGCTCCGAAACCCGCGGCTTGCCGGCGAGCGTGCTCGAGCAGCTGCCCCGCGAGCGGCAGCTCACCATCCCGATGCGCGCAGGCAATCGCAGCCTCAATCTGTCCAACGCGGTGGCGCTGGTGGTGTACGAGGCGTGGCGACAGAATGGCTTCGCCGGAGCGAGCGCATCGCAGTAAGGAACATCGCCATGGCTGACAGCGTGCTGCTCGTGGACTACGAGAACATCGGTAAGATGGACCTGGGAGCCATTCCCCCCGGTGTGCGGGTGCCGTTCTTTTTCGGGGCCTCGCAGAAGTCCGTGCCCACCGAGTTTCTCAAGGCCGCCTTGAAGCTTGGAGAGCGCTTCGTGCCGATCGATATCGAGGGCCAGGGGAAGAATGCCCTGGACTTCCACATCGCCTTTTACCTCGGCGAATACCTGGCACGCTCACCGCAAACGCCATGCGTGATCTTTTCCAGGGACAAGGGCTTCGACCCGCTGATCAAGCACCTCGTCAAGCGCGGCTTTGCCGTTCGGCGCGCCAACTCCATCGCCGAGGCGCTGGCGAGCGCGACGCCCGCTGCCGTGAGCGTGAGCCCCCAGACCTCCACGCTATGGGACAACGCCCTGAGCCTCCTGGCTGGCGCGCAGAAGAGCCGGCGGCCGCGCAAGCGCAAAAGTCTCGTGGCGTATCTGCATTCGCATTTCTCCCAGAAAATCCCGGAGGCGGAACTGCAGCGGCTGGTCGATCAGATGATCGCCAGAGAGAAGCTCAGCGAAGTCAAGGGCTCGATCACCTATCACTTCTGAACCTCCGTACCGCTTCGCGGCAGCGCCGCCGAGCCGGCGCTGTCTCGGTCAAGCGGGCTGCGCACCCCGTTGGCACCCTTCGCCATGACGTGGGTGTAGATCATGGTGGTCTTGAGATCGGCATGGCCGAGCAGCTCCTGCACCGTGCGGGTGTCGTAGCCATCCTCGAGGAGATGCGTGGCGAAGCAATGGCGCAGAGTGTGACAGCTCACCGGCTGATCGATGCCGGCCTCGCG
>DASWUP010000184.1:0-23330 GCA_036401635.1 Steroidobacteraceae bacterium | reverse complement strand
CAACGTTCTTCTAGAGCTCGGCCGCCATGACGAAGCACTGCGCAGCTATGATCACGCGTTGCAGCTGAACCCGACGCTCGCCGACGCTTGCAACAATCGAGGCAATGCGCTGCGGGAGCTCAAGCGCCCGGACGAAGCGCTGCAAAGCTATGAGCGCGCGTTGAAGATCAATCCGAATCTAAATTGGCTCTACGGCGCCTGGCTTCATACAAAACTGCAGCTCTGTGACTGGGCTGACTTCGAATCCGCCGTCACCGATCTCACTTCCAGGATAGTGCAGGGCAGGAGGGCGACGCGACCCTTTACCGTGCTTGCCCTCACTGATGCCTTGTCGGTGCAACGCCGGGTAGCTGAGATTTCCTCAGACGAAAGCGCGCTGGCAGTGGCTGCGTTGCCGCCGATCGCTATGCGCGGTAGGCGCGAGATCATTCGTGTCGGTTACTACTCGGCTGACTTCCACAACCATGCGACAGCTCAATTGATGGTGGGGCTTTTTGAGCTGCACGACCGCAAGCGGTTCGAGGTCAGTGCGTTCTCCTTTGGACCAGACAGACATGATCATATGACAGAGCGACTCCGTAGCGTGTTCGATCGATTCGTGGATGTCCGCTCGAAATCGGATCACGAGGTCGCGCAGATATCACGGGACCTCGAGATCGATATAGCGGTGGACCTGAAGGGATTTACCCAGGATTCACGTCCCGGAATCTTCGCGCACCGAGCCGCGCCCCTACAGGTGAACTATCTTGGGTATCCGGGGACGATGGCAGCCAACTACATCGATTACATTGTCGCGGATCCGACGGTGATCCCGCGGCACACGCGCCATCACTATTCGGAGAAGGTGATTTATCTTCCGAACAGTTACTATCCGACCAGTTACCGGGTCAATGATCGCGAGCGACTCACACCCGATGCGGAACCTTCACGAGCCCAGCTAGGGCTGCCGCAGGCGGGCTTCATCTTCTGCTGCTTTAACAGCGCCTACAAGATAGTGCCCGGCACCTTCAAGGGCTGGATGCGGATCCTCAAGGCGGTAGAAGGCAGTGTCCTGTGGCTGTTGAGTGACAATCAAACGGCCGCGAATAACCTGCGCAAAGAAGCTGACAAGCAAGGCGTGAGCGGCACCCGCGTAATAATCGCGGCGCCACTGCCGCTGGCGCAGCATTTGACACGCTATCGAGCGGCCGACCTGTTTCTCGATACGCTCCCGTGCAACGCACACACTACCGCGAGCGACGCGCTCTGGGCTGGATTGCCGGTCGTTACCCGAGCGGGAGAATCGCTGGCGGCGAGAGTAGCCGCCAGTCTGCTATCGGCAATCGGACTGCCCGAGCTTGTCACTTCGACCGAAGAGCAATACCAAGCCCTGGCGGTCGCGCTTGCGACCGACCCGCAAAGGATGACAACCATCAAGAGCCAACTTAAGGCAAATCGGCTGACGACGCCTCTGTTCGACACCAGGCTATTGACCAGCCATTTAGAGAATGGCTACGCGCAAATTTACCGGCGCTATCACGCTGGTCTGAGCCCTGATGATGTGCTGGTGCCGGCGGATCTGTCACCAGCGCCGGCGTGAGGAAACGAGCTAGTTCGGCACCCGCCGGATCTGCGCTCCGAGCTGCGCCAGCTTCTCTTCGATCGCTTCGTAGCCGCGATCGATGTGATAAATGCGCTCGACATCCGTGCGTCCCTCGGCAATGAGCCCCGCCAGCACCAGGCTGGCCGAGGCGCGCAGATCGGTCGCCATCACCGGCGCTGCGGTGAGCTTGTTCACGCCGTGAATGATGGCGGTGTTGCCTTCCAGGCGAATCTCCGCTCCCATGCGCCGCATCTCCAGCATGTGCATGAAGCGGTTCTCGAAGATCGTCTCGGTGATGGTGCCGACGCCGGAGGCGACCGTGTTCAGGGCAGCGAACTGCGCCTGCATGTCGGTCGGGAACGCGGGGTACGGGGCGGTGCGCACATCGACCGCCTTCAATGTCCGCCCGCGCATATCCACCTCGACCCAGTTCTCGCCCACGCCAACCTTCGCGCCCGCCTCCTGCAGCTTGGCCAGCACGGCATCCAGGTGCTCGGGGCGCGTGCTCTTGATGCGCACGTGACCGCCGGTGATCGCGCCCGCGACCAGATAGGTGCCGCTTTCGATACGATCGGGTAGCACTTCGTAAGTCGTGCCGCGCAGCCGCTTGACACCCTGCACGACGATCTTGTCGGTGCCCGCGCCACGGATGTTGGCGCCCATCGCAGCGAGGAAGTTAGCGAGGTCGACGACCTCGGGCTCGCGCGCGGCGTTCTCGATGATCGTCTCACCGTCGGCGAGCGTCGCCGCCATCATCAGATTCTCCGTGCCGGTGACAGTCACGGTGTCGAGCACCAGTCGCGCGCCCCGCAGGCGCGCCGCGCGGGCCCGGATGTAGCCGCCCTCGATGGTGATATCGGCGCCCATTGCCTGCAGTCCCGCGACGTGGATGTTCACGGGGCGCGCGCCGATCGCACAGCCGCCGGGCAACGACACGTCAGCGCGCCCGTAGCGCGCCAGCAGGGGTCCCAGCACCAGGATGGAGGCGCGCATGGTCTTGACGAGGTCGTAGGGCGCGAAGCACTCGCGCACCGTCGAGCCGTCGACTTCGATGCGCATGCGCTCATCCACGGTGACCGTGGCGCCCATCCGTCCCAGGAGCTCGACGGTGGTGGTGACGTCCTTCAGATGCGGGACGTTCGCGACCACCACCGGATCGTCCGCGAGTAGCGCGCCGGCGAGGATCGGCAGCGTCGCGTTCTTGGCGCCGGAGATACGTACCTCGCCTTCAAGGGGCACACCACCCTGGATCTGCAGCTTGTCCATCGCTTAAGTCTGTGCGGACTCTTCGGGCGTCAGCGCCTCGATCGACAGGGCGTGTATCTCGCGTCCCATGAGCTCCCCGAGCGTGCGGTAGACGAGTTGGTGGCGCGCGAGGCTCTTCAGCTGCGCGAACTGGCGCGCGACGATGTGCGCGGCAAAATGGGTGTTGTCATCCGATTGCACGCGCACCTGTGCTCCGGGGAGGCCTGCGCGGATCAGCCGTGCGACTTCTTCGGGGGTCATAAGGTGAGATATTACATGCCCTGCTCGCAAGCTGCTCCGGACACCCCACCTGCCCGACCCCCGGCAGTCGCACGGAGCGTGGGCATCAAGGCTGCCGGCGCTGGAGAGAGCACGGCCGGCCGTTAGCGCGTCAAGGCTGTGCAATTCGCCTCACTTCATGCCATTATGACCATGTCTTCGTGACCATGGATACCGCAATGGAAATACCTGCCGGCGAATTCAAAGCCAAGTGCCTGCAGCTCATGGACAAGGTGGCTCGCACGCGCGAAGCGATCGTAATCACCAAGCGCGGCAGGCCGGTAGCCAAGCTCGTCCCGCCTGATGATCCGCACCCCTGTGCGCCGCTATTCGGCTACATGGCCGGCACCGCGGAAATTCGCGGTGACATCGTCCATACTCCGCACCTCGAGTGGTCGGCTGTGACTGGAGAAGAGGACGAGCTCTACACCGAGCTGGGGCCGCTTGCGTCGTCACCAGCTGTGCGCCAACCGACTCGGAGGTACCGGCGAAAGTGAGCCGCCCGGAACGCCTGCTGCTCGACACTCATGTCTGGTTGTGGTTTGCCCTGGGCACGGCAAAGAAGATTGCGCCGGCTGCGTTGAAGACTCTCGAGGACACCGCTAAGTCCCGCGGTCTGATGGTGTCAATTGTTTCCATATGGGAGTTGGCACTGCTTGTGGCTCGAGAGAGAATCGTCCTGCCGCTGCCACTGAACGATTGGGTTGCGCTCGCCTTGAGTCGTCCGGAAATCAAGCTCGTTGGCCTCAGCCAGCCGAATACCGTCATCGACAGCGTCAATCTGCCGGGTGAGATTCACGCTGATCCCGCCGACCGCTTTCTCATTGCCACAGCGCGCAATCGCCGCGCCACCCTCGCTACGCACGACGATAGGATCATCGCCTACGGGCAATCGGGGCACGTCAGAGTTCTCAGGATCTGAGCAGCCATGCTGGCCGCACCCGCTGCGCCGGCGCGCGCCTATAATGAGGCGTATGGATTTGCACCCGGCCGCTGCGCTCAGCTCTACCCTGGCACCCGACGATGAGCAGCTCCTCGCCAGCGCGCGGCGCGCGCTCGCCATCGAAGCGCGCGCGGTCGAGGCGCTCGCCCCGCGGCTCGGGGCCGCGTTCGCACAGGCCTGCCGCATCTGCCTGGGGTGCCACGGGCGCCTCGTGGTCACCGGCATGGGCAAGTCGGGGCACGTCGCCGGCAAGATCGCCGCGACCCTGGCCAGTACCGGCACACCGGCGTTTTTTCTGCACCCCGCGGAAGCCGGTCATGGCGACCTCGGCATGATCACCCGCGCCGATGCGGTGCTGGCGCTGTCCAACTCCGGCGAGACCCCGGAGCTGGTGCTGCTGCTGCCGCACCTGAAACGACTCGCCGTGCCGCTCATCGTGATGACCGGCAAGGCCGATTCGACTCTGGCGCGCGCGGCGAGCGTGACGCTCGATGTCGGCGTGCCGGAGGAAGCCTGCCCGCTGAATCTCACGCCCACCGCCAGCACCACCGCCACGCTTGCCATGGGCGATGCGCTCGCAGTGACGGTGCTCGAGGCGCGCGGCTTCACCCGGCAGGACTTCGCGCGCTCGCACCCCGGCGGCGCGCTCGGCAGAAAGCTGCTGCTGCATGTCGAGGATCTGATGCGCACCGGCGCGGCCATCCCGCGTGTGGCGCCCGACGCCCGCTTAAGCGCCGGCCTCATCGAGATGTCGCGCAAGGGTCTGGGGATGACAGTGGTGGTCGATCGCGACGAGCGCATCCTTGGCGTGTTCACCGACGGGGACCTGCGGCGCGCGCTCGACCGGCAGATCGACGTGCACCTCACGGTGATGAGCGCCGTCATGACGGCGCACGCCAAGACCATCGGCCCGCGCGAGCTCGCGGCCGAGGCCGTGCACCTCATGGAGGTGCACCGGATCACGGCGCTACCGGTCAGCGACGCACACGGCCGCCTGGTCGGCGCGCTCAACGTGCACGATCTGCTGCGTGCCGGCGTCGTGTGAAGCCCCCTCCCGGCTCGCGGCTGCCGAACACCATCAGCCTGCTGGTGCTGGACGTCGACGGCGTGCTGACCGACGGCCGGCTGTACTTCGGCGCGCGCGGGGAAGCGCTCAAGGTGTTTCACGTGCACGACGGGCACGGGATCGCGCAATTGCGTCGCGCCGGAGTGCAGGTCGCGGTGATCTCGGGCCGGCGCTCGCCGATGGTGGCCGCGCGCTGCCGCGAACTGGGCGTACCCCATGTACAGCAGGGGGTGTCGGACAAGCTGGCCGCATTGGCGCGCCTGTGCGTGCGCCTGGGTGTGCAGCCCGGCGCCTGCGCCTGTGTCGGCGATGACCTGCCGGACGTGCCGCTGATGCGTGCCGTGGCGCTGAGCTTCGCGGTCGCGGATGCGCACCGCGAGGTGCGGCGCGCCGCCGATGTCGTGACCCGGCGTCGCGGCGGGCGCGGCGCGGTGCGCGAGGTGTGCGATCACCTGCTCGCGTTGCGAGCGCGCCAGGCGCGGGCGCGATGATCTATCGGCTGCTCGCGATCCTGGCCCTGGTGGCGCTGATCGTCGGCGTCGTGGTGCTCTCCGCACCGCAACGCGAGAGCAGTGCACCGGCGACCGTCGGGGAGCCGCCGCACGACCCCGGCTACGCGGCCCGCAAGGCGCGCCTCATCCAGACCGGCCGCGACGGCCGGCCGCTCTACACGCTCGACGCGGCGCAAATTCAACAGCAGCCGGACCGGGAAACGGTGGACCTGCAACAGGTGCTGCTGGGGTTCCGCGACCCAAGCGGCAACCAGTGGACCGCGCGCGGCGATCGGGGCCAGCTCGCCCAGAACAGCGGCGTGGTGCAGCTCGAGGGTGACGTGCGGGTCGCCGGCGTCCTGCCGGACAGCGGCGAGCCCGCCGAGATCTCCACCGAGCACCTGACGTTCGACACCCGCGCACAGATCGTCGCGACGCGCGACCCGGTGACGCTCTCCATGTCGGGACGCCAGCTGCACGCGCGCGGGCTCATCGCCAGCTTGAAGGAGCGTCACGTGCAGTTAGAATCGGCCGTGCATGGCTCGTTCCTGCCGTAAACTGCCGTTGCTCCTGGTCGCGGCGCTCGCCAGCGCCGCGGCCGCGGCGCCGCGCGCGCCACCGCCGACGCCGCAGCTTGGCCAGCAACCGATCACAGTCGACGCGGCCTCTTCCGAGGTCGATTACCGGACGAACACGGTGGTATTCAGCGAGGTCGTCATTGCGCAGGGAAGCACGCGGGTGCAGGCGGATCACGCCCACGCCACGGGACTCAACTTCGCCAACAGCCGCTGGACGTTCGAAGGCAAGGTACGGATCGATGCGGAGCAGCACGGCAATCTGCGCTCCGACCAGGCGACGGTCGAATTCAGGGGCAACCGCATTGCGCGCGCCACGATCACCGGCAAACCCGCGGAGTTCGAGCAGCAGCGCACCGACTCCGACCAGATGGCGCGCGGTCACGCCGGTGAGATCGTGTACGACGTGAGCGACGGCACCGTGCGGCTCTCGAATCAGGCCTGGCTGACGGACGGGCAGAACGAGATCTCAGGGCCCCTGCTGGTCTACAACGTGCGCGCGCAGCGCGTGCAGGCGGCGGCATCGCCGGGCACGGACCAGCGCGTGCACATCACCATCGCGCCGCCGGGCGCTGTGCCGGGCCCCGGCAAGACGGAACCCGCTAAGCAGCCCTCCCCCGACCGCGGCAAGGCCGAGCCCCCCAAACCCCGAACGTCCGCGCAACCATGAGCGCGCTGCAGGCCACGGGACTCGCCAAAAGCTACAAGTCCCGCCAGGTCGTGCGCGATCTGTCGCTCGAGCTCGCCCGCGGCGAAGTCGTCGGACTCCTCGGGCCCAATGGTGCCGGCAAGACCACCGCGTTCTACATGATTGTCGGGCTCGTGCCGTGCGACGCCGGCCGCATTCGCCTGGAGGACACCGACGTCACGTTGTTGCCGATGCACCGCCGGGCACAGCTTGGCCTCGGCTACCTGCCGCAGGAAGCCTCGGTGTTCCGTAAGCTGTCGGTGGAAGATAACGTGAGGGCGATTCTTGAGACCCGCCAGGACCTCGAGCGCGCCGCGCGCCAGCAGCGCCTCGAGCAGCTGCTCGAGGAGCTGCGCATCGGCCACGTGCGCCGCACCCTCGGCCTGGCGCTCTCGGGCGGGGAGCGGCGGCGCGTCGAGATCGCCCGCGCCCTGGCCGCCGAGCCGCGGTTCATGCTCCTGGATGAGCCGTTTGCGGGCGTGGATCCGCTCTCGGTACTCGATATCCAGCGCATTATCCGCGAGCTGACCCATCGCGGCATCGGTGTCCTCATCACTGACCATAATGTGCGCGAGACGCTCGGAGTCTGCGCCCGCGCCTACATCGTCAACCAGGGCACGGTCATTGCGTCCGGGAGTGCGGAAGAAGTCCTTGCCAACCCCCAAGTCCGTGAGGTGTACTTGGGCGAGTCGTTCCGGCTGTGAGACCCCGGGGCAGCGGAAACCAAATACCTTGTTTTTCAAATAGCTACGAAATGAATCTGGACGAGCTGTCACCAGCTTCTCGCCACTCGCCATGCTGAAACCCTCTTTGCAGCTGAAGCTGGGTCAACAACTGACCATGACCCCGCAGCTGCAGCAGGCAATCCGGCTCCTGCAGTTGCCATCGCTCGAGCTGCAGGCGCACATCCGCGAGCTGCTGGAAACGAACGTGATGCTCGAGCCCATGGAAGAGGCCGAGAGCACCGGCACGTTCGAGGTGCTCGTGACCGCCGCCGAGCAGCTCAAGCCCCCGGAGCGCGCGGCTGAGAGCGGCGCGGTCGAAGTGCTCGACGACCGCTGGGGCGAGCACAGCGTAGGCCCCTCCGAGACCCCCTGGAGCGCCGACGACGATGAGCGCCAGCAGGAATACGCCGACGCCGGCGGTAAGTCGCTGCAGGATCACCTGCTGTGGCAGCTGGAGCTCGCGAGCCTCGCGCCCCGGGAACTGGCAGTGGCGCGCGCCATCGTCGATGCGATCAGCGACGACGGCTATCTCACCGAATCACTCGCGGAAATCGCCCACACGCTGCGGCCGGAGCTCGAGTGCTCGGCGCAGGAAGTGCACAGCGTACTCGGCCTGGTACAGGCGCTCGATCCGCCGGGCGTCGGCGCGCGCTCGGTAGGAGAGTGCATCGAACTACAGCTGCGGCAACTGGACCCGGCTACGCCGGGCTTCAGCACCGCGCTGGAAATCGCGCGCCACCACCTGGAGCTGGTCGCCGAGCGCGAGTTGACGCTGCTGCGCCGCGAGCTGCGCGCCACCGAGGAGGAGATCGCCGCGGCGCTCGCGCTGGTGCGCTCCTGCCAGCCGCGTCCCGGCGCCATCGTGAGCGCCAGCAGCGCGGAGTACGTGGTGCCGGATGTGTTCGTGCGCCGCACCGAGCACGGCTGGGGGGTGGAGATCAACCCCGCGACGCTGCCGCGCGTGCGCCTGAATCAAAGCTATGCCAGCCTCATCGGGCGCACCGCCAGCCACGCGAGCATGCGCGCGCAGCTGCAGGAGGCGCGCTGGCTGCTCAAGAGCCTGGAAATCCGCCACGAAACGCTCATGAAGGTCGCCCGTTCCATCGTCGAACGCCAGACGGCATTCCTCGAACACGGCGAGGAGCACATGCGGCCGATGATTCTCAAGGACATCGCCGAAGCGATCGAGATGCACGAGTCGACGATTTCGCGCGTCACCTCCGGCAAGTACATGCACACCCCGCGCGGTGTCTTCGAGCTGCGCTATTTCTTCTCGAGCCAGGTCGAAGGCGCCGACGGTTCCGGCACCTCCTCCACCGCCATCCGCGCCAAGATCCGCAAGCTCGTCAAGGACGAGGACCCGGAAGCTCCCCTGAGCGACGGGCGCATCGCGGAGCTGCTCTCGGGCGAGGGTATTCCGGTGGCGCGTCGCACGGTCGCCAAGTACCGCGAAGCCATGGGTATCGCGCCCTCGAACGAGCGCCGGCGGGCGGGACTGAAACAGATGTAAGCACATGCCAAGCGCAAGAGACAGCCACAGGAGACGGACTATGCAGCTCAGCGTCACCGGCCACCACGTCGAAGTCACCCGGTCGTTACGGGGTTATGTTGCAAAGAAGCTCGAGCGCATCGGCAGACACTTTGATCAAGTCATCGACGTGCACTGTGTGCTGACGGTAGAGAAGCTGCGACAGAAGGCCGAAGCGACGCTGCACGTGAGCGGCAGCGCCATTTACGCGGACGCAACCGAAGAGGATATGTACGCGGCCATCGATCTGCTGGCGGACAAGCTGGACCGTTGCATCAAGAAGCACAAGGAAAAGCGCACCGATCACCACGCCGCTGAGGGACGCCGCGCGCTCAGGCTCTGAAGCCGCGGTGCGCATCATCATCCTCAGCGGGCTGTCCGGGTCCGGCAAGAGCGTGGCCCTGCACATGCTCGAGGACCTCGGCTTCTACTGCATCGACAATATCCCCGCGGCGCTGCTGAAGCCGTTCGTCTCCTACACGGTGCGCAGGCCCGAGACCACCTACGAACGCACCGCCGTCGGCCTCGACGCACGCAATACCGCGGCCGAGGTGGCCAGCGTTCCGCAGCTGGTTGATGAACTCAGGCGCAGCGGCCTGCAGTGCGAGGTGATCTTCCTGGTCGCGGCCGAGGATGAGCTGCTGCGGCGCTTCGCGGAAACGCGCCGCAAGCATCCCATGAGACGCAGCGACGTCGGCTTGCGCGAGGCGATGACCATGGAACGCGCCCTGCTCGAGCCGATCGCCTCGGTCGCCGATCTGCTGATCGACACTTCGCGCCTCAGTGTGCATGCGTTGCGCGACATCATTCACAAGCGCGTCGAGCAGCGCAACGCCGGACGCCTGTCGATCAGCTTCGAGTCATTCGGTTTCAAACACGGCATTCCCGGTGACGCCGACTTCGTGTTCGACGCGCGCGCGCTGCCCAACCCATACTGGGAACCGGGCCTGCGCAACCTCACCGGCCGCGATGCCGAGGTCATCCGCTTTCTCGAGACCCACACCAACGTGGCGACGCTGGTGGCGGATATCGCGCACTTCGTGCGCGGCCGCGTTCCGGACTACCAGGCGAGCAACCGTGGCTACCTCACCGTGGCGGTCGGCTGCACCGGCGGCCAACATCGCTCGGTGTACATCGTCGACCGTCTGGCCGAGGATTTCGCCAGCGAGTTCGGCAACGTCAGCGCGCGCCACGGCGGCCTGCCTGGCGCGAAGCTCTTTCAGCCACGCCCGCGCAACGCCGCGGCCGCCGAAGTTCCCTGACCTCAAGTCCCCCGCGGCCGCTGCCCTCGCCGCCATTCCACCAGATCTGATTGCCCTGGTTGCCGTAACTGTCCCCGACAAAATTGCAGACGGTCAGATTCTCCACCGAAACGCCATCGCCTTGTAGATCTCGATACCGTTACGCCCAGTGGCTGGGGGGCATTTGATCCCGGGTGTCTTAATCAACACGCCTGCCAGCGCACCCTCGGCGTCCACCCGGCTTCCCTCGTGGTAGTCGCCGGCCGATCAGGATCCAATGAATCGTTTTGAAAGCGCCCGCTTGGGGAACACCTTCGTGCCAGACCCTCCAGCCGTATTTCTCACTATGGCTGGATCAGCCCGCTCGACAAACGGGGCGAAGTCGGTATCGGAGACGGCACAGCAAAACGCCGCGTCGATACAGGAAAAAACGCCTTCAGGCTGCCCACGCAACCGTCGGCTGCCTAGAGCACAGGTGCGCGGCGCCGCTTCAGGTCGCCTGCGCGACCCCGGCGGCGGTCATCATCGGCGGCAGCTTCTCGCCGCTCATGAACGCCGTGAGCGCCGTGCGCGCCTCCATGGCATCGCGGTAACCGAGCTCGATCAGCGCGCGCGTGTAGCCCGCCTCGAACATCAGGTAGCTCGCCAGCTGGTAGCCGGACACGTCGCGCCCGCCAATCACGCGCAGCAGCACCCTCAGCCCGCGGGGCATTTCGTGCACGTGGCGCGCGGCGATCTCACGCGGATCGACACTCGGGGCGAGCATCAGCGTCTCGATGACCCGTTCGCCGCGGGCGGCCTGCGGTGCGCTGTGCACCAGCGTGTTGATGCGCTCGAGCTGCTCGAGATCGCCGTAGATCTGGTCCGTGAACAGCGTGTCGAGCATGTAGCCGAAGATCTCGCCCGGCGTCGGCATGACGGTGGGCAGGCGGTTGACCGCCACACCGGCGGCGCGCCGCGCGCGTACACCGATGATCAGCAGGCGATCGGCTCCCAGGTGGATCGCCGGGCTCAGCGGGTGCACCTGGCGCATCGCGCCGTCGCCGAAGTACTCGTCACCGATCTTGATGGGCGGGAACAGCAGCGGAATGGCGGCGCTCGCCATCAGGTGATCGATCGTCAGCTCGGTGCGGCAGCCGATGCGTTGCGCACGCGACCAGTCGCCGATGGAGTCGACGCCGTCGTAGAAGGTGACCGAGTGGCCGGTGCTGTAGCTGGTGGAGCACAACGCGAAGGCCCGCAGGTGTCCGCGCGCGATGCTGCGGCGGATGCCGGCACAATCGACATGCACGCCCAGCAGTTCGCGCAGCGGGGTGTTGTCGAGCATCGATTTCGGCGGTGACAGCACCAGCCCCCCGGAAATCAGCGCCAGCACCCAGTGCGCGCCGGCGCGCAGCATGTGGCGCGTGTCCACGTGAAACACCTGGCTCGAGCGGAAGTTCGCCCACACGCGCTCCAGTCCCGCGACCGCGCGCCGCCAGTGATGCGCTTCGGCGGCCAGCACACCCGCCGCCACCGCGCCCGCTGAGGTGCCGACGATGATCTGGAACGGATTGCGCGCCCGCGGCATCAGCTCGGCGAGCGCCAGCAGCACGCCCACCTGGTACGCCGAGCGCGCGCCGCCGCCCGTCAGCACCAGCCCGACGCTCGGGCGGGAGTCGGGTCTGGGTGCAGATTCGCTGAAGGCATCCATGTGTGTCCCGCCGGCTATTATGAAACCCCCGGCGGTGCACCCTGTGTGATGGAAGTCGCGCCGGCAACCGCGTGCGCCACCCCAACACCGCTGAATGGGAGCCTGAGCTCGCTGATGGCGAGATCCAGTCCCGCAATCGTCAGCGGAAACATCCGTTGCCCCACCACGGACGCGCCAGTGTGATCGCGGCGTTTGCCGCCATCATCAGATCGTCGGTGGCGACGTACTGGTCGGTGCCGCTGAAGCGCTGATCATTCATATACGTGCTCACTGCGGCGTCAGGGTGAGCGTGTGTTGCGCTGGCCCCGGCAGGAATGGCAGCGGTTCCCCGCGCGCCCACTGCGCAAATCCGGCGCGGTAGTACGGCGACAGCGGATGGCCGCTCTGCCCGCCCGGCAGGTGCAGATAGCCCTGCTCCTCGTGGCCAGGGGAGACCGCAAAGCGCTCGGAGGCGCCGAAGCGAGTGCCGTCCTGCACCCGCGGCATATCGTGATCCCCGGGCAGCTCAAGCGTTGGCATATCGAGGAATGAGGCCAGCCACGGCAGGGCCCTCGACAGGGGATGACGGATGCGCACCAGGTTGTGCGCGCCCCAGAAACAGTGCGCGAGCTCGGGGCAGCTCGCGCCGAGATCGGCGATCGTGGCGTCGACCTGCGCGCGCAGAAACTCGGGCCATCCCGGGTAAGTCTTCGCCAGCAGATGCAGTGGCTGCAGGGTGATGAGCTGCCACAGCGGACCTTCGAACTGGGCCGGCGGCGCCGCGCCCTGCTCGGCCGGAAGGCGCAGCGCAGCGAGCAACATGTCCCACACTGCCTGCTGGGTGCGATCGTGATAGGCGCGCACCAGGCGGTAGCCGACCGAGTCGACGCTCGCCCTGGCATTCCAGCTCGCGATGAGTTGCCGGAACTCGGCGCGCCGCGGATGCTCGCGCAGGCCCTCAGTATCGAGCATACCCAGCAGCAGCGTGCGCCAGCGTGCGAGGAACACGGCGCGGTCATCGAGCTGGATGCGCAGCATGTCGGCGGGGCTGATGTTGCCCGGCAACCCGAGCAGATCATCGCGGATCTGGCCGGCGCGTGCGCCGAGATCGTATTGCGCGCCAAGCCCCGCCACGTCCCCGCCGATGAGTTGCAGCTGATGATCATCGGCCGCCACGCGCGCATTCGCGGTCCAGATCAGCCCGAGCGGCGGGTCCATGATCCGCGGGTGATCGGCCGTGGTGGTCCAGGCGCTGCCGCCACGGGCGCGCGTCGCCCCAGTGTCCTCGGGAATGCGCCCATAGATGGTCCAGCCGATATGGCCCTCGGCGTCGCCGATCACCACGTTCTGGTGCGGAATGCCCACGGCCGGGGCGAGCGCCAGGGCGTCTGCGACCGAGGTCACGCCCTCGAGCGCCATGAGACCCAGGTTGGTCGCGGCCGGCTGCTGCGCCAGCCACGAGCCGAACCAGCAGCTGTGCTGCGCTTCATCCGCGCGCAACAACACGCCCGCCGCCGCGGATTTCACTTCCAACACGACCGGGGGCTGACCGTGCACCCGGATCTGTTCCGGCACCACCGACAGCGGCACCGTGCCCGAGGGTGTCGTCAGCTCATGCTCCCCCACTGCCGTGCACGGTACGTTGGTCACATCCAGCCAGCTGCCGTAGCTGTTGGTAAAACCCCAGGCGATGTGTCCGTTCGATCCAGCGACCAGCAGCGGCGCTCCGGGCAGCGTGACGCCATTCAGCTCGAGTGCGAGTTGGACGGCGCCGGCGGCGACCCTGAGCCGCGCGTGATACCAGACTGTCGGTACCCGCTGCCCGAGATGCATATCGTTGGCGATGAGCGCAGCGCCCGTCGCGGTAAGGCGGCCCGCAACCGCCCAACTGTTGCTGCCCGCCGCCGGCGCGTGTACCGCGGACGTCGGCACACTCGCCGCAGCGCCGCTGTCGCGCACGTCCAGCACCTCCGCACCGGGCACCGGAGCGCTCGCGGCATCCGCCGTGGCTGCCGACGCGGACGCCGCGGGCGCATCCCAGCTGGTTCCGGCCGGATACAGGAACCTGAGGGCGCACTTCCAACCCGCGCCGCACTGCGGACCGCCCAGGCGCGCGTTGATTTCCTGCCGCAGGATCTCGCGCCGCAGGCCGTTCGCCTGCAGATCCCACCACATGGCGTGCTCGACCAGCACCGTATCCTCCGGGCGCCACGGCAGCGGCGGCTGCCCCAGCGCCCAGTACTCCCACGGCCGTCCGGAGAGAGCGGCGAGCCCCGCATTCACGCCGCGCGCGTACGCCTCGATCACCGCGCGCTCCGCGGCGGTTGCCTGCGCGATGACCTGGCGGGCGACGGCGCGAAACCTGAACGGACGGACCTTGCGGTCCTGCTCGAGGGCGGCTTCGCCGAACAGCTCCGCCAGCTCCCCGGCGGCGAGCCGCCGCGAGAGATCCATCTCGAAATAGCGGTCCTGCGCGTGCACGAAGCCGGTGGCGTACGCGAGATCGAGGCGGTTGGCCGCCTCGATGCTGGGCACGCCGCGTGAATCGCGTGTAATGCGCACGGCAGCCGTGAGGCCCGGCTCACCCATCGCGCCGTCGAGCCGCGGGAGCGACGCACGCAGCGCACCGAAGGCGAGGGTGAGCGCGGCGAGCAGCAGCACCGCAGCGGCGCCGCCGATGTACTTCAGCGTCCGCATGAGTGCACGGTTTTTCAGTCCAGCGTGACCTTGAGGATCTGCATGGAGTTGGTGCCACCCTGTACACCGGACAGCTCACCCTTGGTGAGAATCACCAGGTCGCGCTTCTTGACCAGTTGCAGCTCGAGCAGCCGCGTGAACAGTGCGCGGTACAGGCTCTCGGTGGAGTCGTCGGGTCCGGTGACGTCGAAGATCACCGGGTAGACACCGCGGTAGAGCGTCACGCGCCGGCGGGTCGCTTCGTGGCGCGTGAACGCGTACACCGGAATGTCGGAGCGGATGCGCGACATCCACAGCGGCGTGGCGCCCGACTCGGTCAGCGCCACGATGGCGCGCACCTTCATGTGATTGGCCGTGTACATGACGGCCATGGCGATCGCTTGCTCGGTGCCCTGGAACTGCCCCTCAATGACGCGTTGCCGGGCGCGGGTGTGGGTGAGCTGATATTTCTCGGCCCCCTCGATGACCTGGGCCATCGCCTGCACCGCCTTGAGGGGATAGCGTCCGGCGGCGGTCTCGGCCGACAGCATCACCGCATCGCTCCCGTCGATCACCGCGTTCGCCACGTCGCTCACCTCGGCGCGCGTCGGCGTCGGACTCTGGATCATCGACTCCATCATCTGCGTCGCCGTGATCACCACGCGATTGCGCGTGCGGGTCTGATGGATGATGGTTTTCTGCAAGCCGGTGAGTTCCGCGTAACCCATCTCCACGCCCAGGTCGCCGCGGGCGACCATGACCACATCGCTTGCGTCGATGATGCTGGCTAGATTGTCGACGGCCTCGTGGCGCTCGATCTTGGCGACCATGTGCGCCTCACCGCCGGCCGCACGCAGCAGCGCGCGCGCCTGCTCGACGTCGGCGGCCTTGCGCACGAACGATACCGCCAGGTAGTCGACGCCCTCCTCGGCGGCGAAGCGGATGTCCTCGCAATCGCGCTCCGACACCGCGGGCGCCGAGATGCCGCCGCCCTGACGGTTGAGTCCCTTGCGATCGGAGAGCTCGCCGCCGAGGCGCACGCGGGTCTCGATCGTAGTGGCGCCGACGCGTTCGACGTCCAGCACGATCTGTCCATCGGCGAGCAGCAGCGTGTCACCGGCGGCCACGTCGCACGTCAGATCCTTGTAGGCGACACCGACCATGGCGGCGGTACCCGCCTTCGGATCAAGTTCGGTGTCGAGCGTGAAGGCGGCCCCTTCCGTCAGCTGCACGCGGCCGTCGCGAAAGCATTCGATGCGGATCTTGGGTCCGCCGAGGTCGAGCAGCACGCCGATGCATTTGTCGGCGCGCTGCGCGGCCTCGCGTACCAGCGCCAGTCGCCGCCTGCGGTCCGCGATCGTGCCGTGCGAGGCGTTGAGGCGTACGACGTCGACACCCGCGCGCATCATGTCCGTGAGCACGTCCGGCGAGTCGGTCGCCGGCCCCACCGTGGCGACAATCTTGGTGCGCCTCAACACTGCTGTAACCGGCCGCTCAGCCACGCGCGCGCTGCTCGAGGATCGCGACCGCCGGCAGCGTCTTGCCCTCCACGAACTCCAGGAATGCGCCCCCACCGGTCGAGATGTAGGAGATGCCGTCCTCGACCCCGTACTTCTCGATAGCCGCCAGGGTGTCGCCGCCGCCGGCGAGCGAGAAAGCCTTGCCGCGCGCGATCGCCTGGGCGATGGCACGCGTGCCCTCGCCGAACTGCGCGAACTCGAACACCCCCACCGGCCCGTTCCAGATGATGGTGCCGGCGGCCTGCAGCAGCGTGCTCCAGCGGTCGGCGGTGTCGGGCCCGATGTCGAGAATCATCTCGTCAGCGCGCACCTCGTTCACCGGACGCACGTCGGCGTGCGCGGTGGCGGCGAATTCCCTGCCGACCACGACGTCCGTCGGCAGCGGGATCTGCGTGCCGCGCGTGCGCGCCTTGTCCAGCAGGCGGCGCGCGACATCGAGCATCTCCGCCTCGCACAGCGACTTGCCGACGTTGACGCCGGTAGCGGCGAGAAAGGTGTTGGCGATGCCCCCGCCCACGATCAGCTGGTCGACCCTCTCGAGCAGCGACTCGAGCACCAGCAGCTTGGTCGAGACCTTGGAGCCGCCGACGATCGCCACCAGGGGCCTGGCGGGCTCCTTCAGCGCGCGCTCCAGAGCTTCCAGTTCGCCCACCAGCAGCGGACCCGCGCAGGCCACCGGCGCGTAACGCGCCACGCCGTGAGTGCTCGCCTCGGCGCGGTGCGCGGTGCCGAAGGCATCCATCACGAACACCTCGCACAACCGCGCCATGCGCCGCGCCAGCTGCTCGTCGTCTTTTTTCTCCCCCTTGTTGAAACGCACGTTCTCGCACAGCACGGCGCTGCCGGCCGCGCAATCAACCCCGTCCAGCCAGTCCTTGCGCAGCGGCACCGGTTTGCCGAGCAGCTCCGACAGCCGCGCCGCCACCGGCGCCAGCGTGAGCGCGGGGTCCTCCTGCCCCTCCTGCGGCCGGCCGAGGTGCGACATGACAAACACCTTGGCGTGCTGGTCGAGGGCATAGCGGATGGTCGCCAGCGCCGCGCGGATGCGCGCATCGCTGGTCACCACGCCCTCGCGCACCGGCACGTTCAGGTCTTCCCTGATGAGGACCCGCTTGTTGCGCAGGTCCGTGTCGCTCATGCGCAATAGCCTCATGATGCCCGCGACCACGCCAGCGTCGTGTCGATCATGCGGTTGGAGAATCCCCACTCATTGTCATACCAGGCGCACACCTTCACCAGCGTGCCCTCGATCACCCGGGTGAGCGTCGCGTCGAACACCGCGGAATGCGCATCATGGTTGAAGTCGATCGACACCAGCGGCGCGTCGTTATAGGCGAGGATCCCTTGCAGCGCACCGGCCGCCGCCTGCTGCAGCGCCTTGTTCACTTCCTCGACGGAAGTGGCGCGTTTCGCGGTGAACGTCAGATCCACCAGCGACACGTTGATCGTCGGCACCCGCACCGCGAAACCATCGAGCTTGCCCTTGAGCTCGGGCAGCACCAGGCCCACGGCGGCGGCGGCGCCGGTCTTGGTCGGGATCTGCGACATGGTGGCGGAGCGGGCGCGCCGCAGGTCGGAGTGGTAGACGTCCGTCAGCACCTGATCGTTGGTGTAGGCGTGGATCGTGGTCATGATGCCGGAGAGGATACCCACCTTGTCGTGCAGCACCTTGGCGACGGGTGCCAGGCAGTTGGTGGTGCAGGAGGCGTTGGAGATCACGGTGTAAGCGCTGTTAAGCACGTTATGGTTCACGCCGTAAACGATGGTCGCATCGACGTCCTCCCCGCCTGGGGCGGAGATCACCACCTTCTTCGCACCCCCCTTGAGGTGCGCGCCGGCCTTCGCCTTGGTGGTGAAGAGTCCGGTGCACTCGAGCACGTAGTCGACCCCCACGTCACCCCACGGCAGCTTCCCCGGGTCGCGCTCGGCAAACACGCGGATGCGATCACCGTTCACCACCATGTAGTCGCCGTCGACCCGCACCTCCCCGGGGAACTTGCCGTGCACGGTGTCGTAGCGCGTCAGGTGCGCATTCGCCTTGGAATCGCACAGGTCATTGAGCGCGACGATCTGCAGCTGCGCGGTGCGCTTGCCCTCGTAAAGCGCGCGCAGCACGTTGCGCCCGATGCGCCCATAACCGTTGATGCCGACCTGAATTGCCATGCGCTCATTCCTCCAGCAGTTGGCGTATCTGTTGCCCGATATTATCGGCGGTGAAGCCAAAATGAGGGAACACGTCGGCCACCTTGCCGGAGGCGCCGAAGCGATCGATGCCGAGCACGCGACCCGCGTTGCCTGCGTAACGCCACCAGCTCTGGGTCGCACCCGCCTCCACGGCCAGGCGGCGGGTCAGCGCGCGCGGCAGCACGCTCTCGCGGTAAGCGGCCTCCTGGGCATCGAATGTTTCGGTCGAGGGCATCGACACCAGGCGCACGCGGGCGCCAGCGGCGTTCATGCCGTTCACCGCCTGCGCGGCGATGCCGACTTCGGAACCGGTCGCGATCACCAGGCACTCGGGCGTGCCGCTGCAATCGATCAGGACGTAGCCGCCGCGGCGGATGTTAGCCAGCTGCGGCGGCGTGCGCGGCTGCTGCGCCAGCGGCTGGCGGGTCAGTACCAGCGCCGTCGGAGCCTGGCGCTCGATGGCGAGCGTCCAGGCGACGGCAGTCTCCGCCGCATCGCACGGGCGCCACAGATTCATGTGCGGCATGGCGCGCAGGCTGCTGAGGTGCTCGATCGGCTGGTGGGTCGGACCGTCCTCGCCGAGCCCGATGGAGTCGTGCGTGTACACCAGGATGACGCGCAGGTTCATCAGGCAGGCGAGGCGCACGGCGTTGCGCGCGTAGTCGGAAAACACCAGGAACGTGCCGCCGTAGGCAATGAAGCCACCGTGCAGCGAGACGCCGTTCATGATCGCCGTCATCCCGAACTCGCGCACGCCGTAATGCAGGTAATCGCCGCTCACCTCGCTGGGCGTGATGGTGCGCGCGCCCTTGAACAGGGTGTTGTTCGAGCCGGTGAGATCGGCGGAACCGCCCAGCACTTCCGGCAGCGCGGGAGCGAGAATATTGAGCGCCGCCTGCGAGGACTGGCGCGTGGCCTGCGGCGCGGCCTGCTGCAGCAGCGTCTGCAGGGTGTGCGCCGCGGTCTCCCGCCAGTTGCGCGGCAGCGCACCTAGCATGCGCCGCTCGAACTCCTGCGCCAGTTCCGGGAACGCCCCGGCATAGCGCGCGAACAGCTCGTGCCACGCTGCCTCTAGCGCGGCTCCCTGCTGGCGATGATCCCACGCGGCGCGAATCTGCTCCGGCACGACAAACGCGGGGTAGGGCCAGCCAAGTGTCTGGCGCGCCGCGAGCACCTCATCCGCGCCCAGCGCCTCGCCATGCGCCTCCTTGGTGCCCTGCCGATGAGGCGCGCCGTAACCGATGATGGTCTGGCAGCAAATCAGTGACGGACGATCGCGCGCCGCGCGCGCCGCCCGGATCGCGCTGGTCACCGCGCCCGCGTCCAGACCATCGACGCGCGGCACCACGTGCCAGCCGTAACCGCCGAAGCGCTGCGGGGTGTCATCGGTGAACCAGCCGGCCACCTTGCCGTCGATCGAGATGCCGTTGTCATCGTAGAAAACAATGAGTTTTCCGAGGCCCAGCGCCCCGGCAAGCGAGCACGCCTCGTGCGACACCCCTTCCATCAGGCAGCCGTCACCGCAGAACGCGTAGGTGTAGTGATCGACGACGTTGAAGCCCGGACGGTTGAACTGTGTGGCGAGCAGCTTCTCCGCGAGCGCCATCCCGACCGCGTTGGCAAGTCCCTGGCCCAACGGCCCGGTCGTGGTCTCGATGCCGAGCGGCGGGTCGCGCTCAGGGTGGCCGGGGGTCTTGCTACCGAGTTGGCGGAAGTGCTGGATGTCCTCGATCGTGAGCGGATAGCCCGTGAGATACAGCAGCGAATACAACAGCATCGAACCGTGACCGTTCGAGAGCACGAAGCGATCGCGGTCGGCCCAGAGCGGATTTGCCGGGTTGTGCCGCAGAAAATCCCCCCACAACACCTGCGCGATGTCGGCCATGCCCATCGGCATGCCGGGGTGTCCGGAGTTCGCGCGCTGCACGGCGTCCATGGACAGTGCGCGGATGGCGTTGGCGAGTTCGCGGCGTGTATTCATGCGGCTCTTCAGGCGGCTCGTGGCCGCAGGGCGCAGGGTCGCGCATTCTCCACCAGTCGCGTCCGATGCTCAATCACGGGGCCTGCGGAGCCTCAGGTGTCCCCGAGGCGACTTAAGTTCCCCGCGCATGCGACCCGAGCGCGGGCCTATTTCACATTATCCACATCACGGACCGGTACCGCGTCATGTCGCACGCGAGTGTCGCTTTTCTGCGGGGACCTGGTTCACTGCGGGCGCCGGAGGGCCTCTGGTACGCTCCTCCTCATGAGCTCAGTGCGTATTACTCATTTTACCGACCTGCATCTCTACGGCGACGAAACGGAATCGCTGCGTGGAGTGGCGACGCTGCCTGCGCTGAGCGCGGCCCTGGCCCAGGCGCAGGCGCGCGACTGGCCGCCGCATGCACTGCTGCTGACCGGTGACCTCGTACAGGATGATCCGGCCGCATACCCGCACGTCCGCCGCGTGTTTGGCCCGCTGGGACTGCCGGTGCTGTGTCTGCCCGGCAACCACGACGAACCGCGGGCGATGCAGCGCGAGCTCACCGGAGAGCCGTTCGTGCTCGGCGGTTTTGTCGACCTGGGGCGCTGGCGTATCGTGCTGCTCGACAGCTGCCTGCCAGGCTCGGCCACCGGTGCGCTGAGCGCGCAGGCACTCGCCGGGCTCGAGGAGGCGCTCGCGGGTGCCGGCGGGCGCCATTGCATGGTGTGCCTGCACCATCATCCGGTGCCCATGTCCAGCCGCTGGCTCGATCGCGTGGGGCTGACGAATGCCGCCGAGTTCCTGCATGTCATCGATGGGCATCCTAACGTGCGCGCCATCGTGTGGGGTCACGTGCACCAGAGTTACGACGCCGTGCGCAAGGGCGTGCGGCTGCTGGCGACGCCTTCGACCTGCGCGCAGTTCCTGCCGAACGCCGACGACTTCGCGGTGGACCGCCGCCCGCCGGGCTATCGTACTCTGGAGCTGCGCGCCGATGGCTCGCTGCTGACGGAGGTCGTGTGGGTCGAACAACGCTCCAAGGATTCCTCGCGCTCGGCCTGCTCGGCAGCCTGACCGCTCACGCCGCCAGTCCCGTGTGGGCGATTCGCGGCGCACACAACACCGTATACCTCGCAGGTTCCGTGCATCTGTTGCCGGCCCAGGACGCGGCGCTGCCGCCGGCGTTCGAGCGCGCCTACGCGGACTCGGCGAAGCTCGTGATGGAGCTCGATCTGGGCACACTTGATCCCCTGCAGGCGGCGGGCTGGATGATGCAGCATGGCGCGCTGCCGGCGGGCACCACTCTGCGTGGCGTGCTCGGTGAGCAGCGCTATAGGCGTGTGAGCGCCGCGGCGGCCGATCTCGGCCTTCCGATGGAGGTCCTGGATCGCCAGGCGCCCTGGGTCGTTGGGATAGAGCTCGCTGACCTCGAGTACCTGCATCTGGGCTTCGACCCGCAACGAGGCGTCGAGGAGCAACTCGTGCACCGGGCGCAATCCGACGGCAAGCCGACCGTAGGCCTGGAAACTCTGGGCGAGGAGCTCGGGGGCCTCGAGGCGCTCTCGCGCGCGGACCAGTTGCGGCTGCTGGAGCAGACACTGCGTGAGCTGAAGGACTCGCAAAGCGAGCTGCAGGCGGTGCTCAGCGCCTGGCGCCGCGGTGACGCCGCGCGGCTCGCCACACTCCTCGCGCGCGAATACCGCGCCTTCCCGGCGCTGTATCGCCCGCTGGTGACGGCCCGCAACCAGCGCTGGCTGCCGCAGGTCGAGCAGCTCCTGCATGGCGAGGGCAATTGCCTGGTGATCGTGGGCGCCTTGCACCTGGTGGGAGAGGGGGGATTGCTCGAACTGCTGCGCAAGGACGGCTTCGCGGCGGTGCAGCTCGAGTGAGCTGACAGGTGCGCGCTCAGGATGCGGGCGCGCTGCGCGCCGCGTAGAAACGCCATAGCGGTACCGCCAGCACCGCGGTCCACGCCAGCACCAGCCAGCCGACGAAGCCATCGAAGTGGCTCAGCAGAAACGCGAGCGGCGCACCGCGCAGCGGGTGTGTCAGCTCGTGCGTAACCAGCATCACCCACACCCACCCGGCGTGCAGCCCCGTGCACGCGGCGATGTTGCCGGTCGCGGCGCGTACCATGCCGAGCACCACTCCCACCGCCGCGAGCGCGAGGAACGCATCGCCTATGCCTGCGGGCTGCGCCAAGGAGCGCAGCGTCCCGGCCAGCAGCTCGAGCCCGCTGCGCGGCGTAACCTGCTCCGGCAGGATGTGGTAACTGGCAAGGAAATGCGTGGCCGCGTACAGCAGCGCCGTCAAGAGCACCGCGGCGCGCGTCCCGGATTCGCGCTCGATCGCGGTGTGCATCGCTCCGCGCAGAAACGTCTCTTCGATGAACGCCACCGCCAGGCCGCTGATGGCGCGTAGCGCGATCAGCCGGATGAGGCCTGCGCCGGTGACGCCCGCGGCCGGCGTCCAGTCGAGCAACCCCAGCGCGCTCATGAGTCCGACCACCGCCAGCATGCTCGCCACTCCGAGCGCGACCCCGACGGCCATCTCGCGCAGGAAAGCGCGCCGCGGGAGCCCGTAACCGAGGCTGCGGCGGTCGGCGAGCCCGAGGCGCCGCGCGAGCAGCACGAACCCCGCGAGCAACGCCAGCATGCCGATGCGCTCACCGACGCGGTGGAACGGGAAGTCGAAATACGGGTGCAGCACAGTCCACGCCGGGTAGGCGAACACGGCGATCGCCGCCAGCGCCACGGCCACAAGTGCGAGAAACCAGACAAAGGCACGCATGAGAAGTTATGACTCGCTTGCCACGGCTGCCCCGACCCGAATAGCTTATGTGCTTCCCACCGCCCTGAGGAGTCATGCCCTCGCCCCGCGTGCACCCGATCGTCATCTGGTTCGGCCGGGTCGGCGACCTGATCCTCCTGTCCGCGCTGCTGGACATCCTGC
>DASWUP010000183.1:0-2153 GCA_036401635.1 Steroidobacteraceae bacterium | reverse complement strand
ATTCGAGATCGGCCCGGTCAAGGTGCACTGGTACGGCATCATGTACCTGTTGGGCTTTGCCGGCGGCTGGTGGCTCGCGCGACGGCGCGCCGCCAGGCCCGGCTCGACGTGGAAACCGCACGACGTCGACGACCTGATTTTCTTCGCCATGCTGGGCGTGATCCTCGGCGGGCGCATCGGTTACGTGCTCTTCTACGGGCTCACGTTCTGGGCGAACGACGTCTGGTACCCGTTCAAGATCTGGGAGGGCGGCATGGCCTTTCACAGCGGCCTGCTGGGCGGGGTGATCGCCATCTCGCTGTTCGCCTGGCGGCGCGGCCGCAACATCGGCGACGTGTGCGACTTCACTGCACCGCTGCCGGCGCTGGGACTGTTCTTTGGCCGCATCGGCAACTTCATCAACAGCGAGCTGTGGGGCAAGGTAACGACGGTACCGTGGGGCTTCCGGGTCCATGGCGAGGTGCGCCATCCCTCCCAGCTCTACGAGGCAACGCTCGAAGGGCTGGTGCTGTTTGCGGTGTTGTGGTGGTTCACCATGCGCCCGCGCCCGCGGCTGGCGCCTTCGGGCCTGTTCTTGGCTATCTACGGCGTGGCGCGCTTCCTGGTGGAATTCGTGCGCGTGCCCGACGAGCAGATCGGTTATCTCGCCGGCGGCTGGTTCACCGAGGGGCAGTTGCTGTCGCTGCCGATGATCATCGGCGGCGTCGCGCTGCTGGCGTGGGCGTATCGCGTGCGCATACCGTCGGGCAACTTCGTCGTGGCGCAATGAAGCAGTACCTGGAGCTCATGCGCCGCATCCGCGCGGAGGGCGCGCGCAAGGAGGATCGCACCGGCACCGGCACGCTGTCGCTGTTCGGCCAGCAGATGCGCTTCGACCTGGCGGAAGGGTTTCCGCTCATCACCACCAAGAAAATTCACCTGCGCTCGGTGATCTACGAGCTGTTGTGGTTCCTGCGTGGCGACACCAACGTCGCCTGGCTGCGCGAGCACGGGGTCACCATCTGGGACGAGTGGGCGGACGCGCACGGGGAGCTGGGACCGGTGTACGGCCGGCAATGGCGCGCCTGGGCGGCGGCCGACGGCCGCACCATCGATCAGATAGCGCAGGCCGTCGACACGCTGAAGGCCAATCCGGACTCACGCCGCATCATTGTCAGCGCCTGGAATGTGGGCGAGCTGGAGCGCATGGCACTCATGCCGTGCCACATGTTCTTCCAGCTGTACGTGGCGGCCGGACGGCTGTCCTGCCAGATTTACCAGCGCAGCGCGGATATGTTTCTGGGGGTGCCGTTCAACATCGCCAGCTACGCGCTGCTCGTACACCTGTTCGCGCAACAGTGCGATCTCACTGCCGGGGAGCTCATCTGGACCGGCGGCGACTGTCACCTGTACGGCAATCATCTCGAGCAGGCCGACCTGCAGCTCACACGCACGCCGCTGCCCCTGCCGCGGCTCGTCATCCGCCGCCGGCCCGCGGGTATCTTCGCGTACACGTACGAGGACTTCGAGTTCGTGAACTACCAGCATCATGCGGCAATCAGGGCGCCGGTGGCGATATGAGCGCGGCGCGCGGCAAACCGCAGGTGCGGCTCATCGAAGTGCGCGAATCGCGGCTGCACGGCTTTGGCGTGTTTGCGGCGCGCCGCATCGCCAAGGGCGCGCGGGTCGTTGAGTACCTGGGCGAGCGCGTGACGCACGCGGAAGCGGATCGTCGCTATGACCACAAGGACGCGGGCGACAACCATACGTTCCTGTTCATCGTCGATGCGCACACGGTGATCGACGCCGGCGTCGGCGGCAACGAGGCGCGCTTCGTCAATCACTCCTGCGAGCCGAACTGCGAGAGCGTGATCGTCCGCCGTCGAGTCTTCATCCACGCACTGCGTCACGTCGAGGCCGGCGAAGAGCTCTTTTACGACTACTGGTACGTGACCGACGACGGCTACGCCATCGAAGACCTCCGCCGCATCTACCCGTGCCGCTGCCGCGCGCTCGGCTGCCGCGGGACACGCGCCCGCCCGCCCCGCCGCCCGAAGCGCAGAGCCATCGCTTGACGCGCACACATCTTGGCCAACCGTGAAGTCGGGTGCGGCTCCGCGCGATGGCAGTACCTCTCGATGGACACGCGGGCGACCGTCGGGCTCATGTTCGCC
>DASWUP010000182.1:0-2833 GCA_036401635.1 Steroidobacteraceae bacterium | reverse complement strand
TACGCGGCCACATGGCTCTGTTCGCAGAGATAGAGCTTGTTGAACCCGATCGCAAAAGGCACGATGGACTTGGATCTGTGCGCGAACCAGGCGAAGTAGCCTGCGGATACGTCCGGCCACTCTGGACGGAGAAAATCATCGAGTGCAATGACGCCATGCCCCGCGACCGTCTGTTCTGCCAGCAACAGGTCGCTGCGTACTACGTCGATCTGATGGCCGCCGTCGATCGAGAAGAAGCGAACCGCGCCAACGCTGCCGAGAATGTCACCGGGAGTGACGCTGGTTGAAGTTCTGGTATCCAAGACGACCCTGGATAAATTGACACCCGCCGCCTTCAGGTTGCGTTCCACCAGACGCCTGTCGCCCTTGCCGGACCGATCAAGGTTCAAGGATTGCTGTTCGAACAGATCGATGCCATAAGCGCGTTGCTCATCTCGCAGAGACAGACACATTGCGATGAACGACTTGCCGTGATGAAGTCCGATCTCCACCAGAGATCCATCCAATGCATTTCTGTTCTGATAGTCCGTCACCGAACAAAAGATCTCGGCGTCAAGGCGGTAAAACCATCCGCTGACCTTGTTGCTCCCCCTGAGGATGTATTCTTTTTGTCGGTCGTCCATGAGCACCCCGAATGAGCCGCCGCTCCTGCGGCGCAAGTCTAGCGGCGAACCCGGCGTGCTGTCAGGACCTGGCTAAGCGCCGCCGTTGCCGTTGTCGATCGGCGGCTCGGAAGCAGCGCTAATCGCCGCTGCCGGTCTCGCGCGCGGGCAGCGCAGGGGCCGCGGGGCTGCTTTCGGGAACCTGCGGCGCATTGCGCCCGAACTGTGCGGCATCGATGCCGTGCTTGCTCAGCAGGTCGTAGAGCGTCGGCCGGGTAACCCCGAGCAGCTCCGCCGCCCGCGACAGGTTGCCCCTGGCAACGGCGAGCGACTGCCTGACCGCCTGGGCCTCGGCACGCTGCCGCGCGACCCGCAGATTCAGGTATTCGGGATCGTCGCCCGGGTCTTCCAGGCCCAGGTCGGCCGCGGTGACCACCGCGCCCTCGGCCATGATGACCGCGCCCTTGATGCGGTTTTCCAGCTCTCGCACATTCCCCGGCCAGCGGTGCGCCTGGATCGCGCGGATCGCATCGGGCGCGAGGCCCCGCGTGGGCTTGCCGAAGCGCTCCGAGATCTGCTGCAACAGGAATTGCGCGAGCAACAGGCTGTCGCCCTGACGTTCGCGCAGCGGCGGCAGGCGGATGGTCACCTCGCTGATGCGGTAGAACAGGTCGTCGCGGAAGCCGCCGGTGCCGATCAGGCTTTCGAGGTTGCGGTTGGTGGCACAGATGATGCGCAGGTCGAGCACCAGCGGCACGCGGCCGCCGATGCGCTCGACGGTGCGCTCCTGCACTACGCGCAGGATCTTGGCCTGCAGCGAGGCGGGCATTTCGCCGATCTCATCGAGAAACACCGTGCCGCCGTCGGCTGATTCGAGCTTGCCGGCGGTGCGTTTGTTAGCGCCGGTAAAAGCGCCCTTCTCGTAGCCGAACAGCTCGCTCTCGAGCAGCGTATCGGGAATCGCCGCGCAGTTGATGGCGACGAAGGGCTTGTGCGCGCGGCCGGACAGGCGGTGCAGGGCGCGCGCCAGCAGCTCCTTGCCGGTGCCGCTGTCCCCGAGCAACAGCACCGTGGCGTTGGTCGGGGCGACTTTCTCGACCGCGCGACACAGACTCCTCATGGCGTCACTCACCCCGATGATGCCTTCGAGCGCCATGGAGCCGGTGCGCTCGCGCAGCTGCCAGTTCTCCTCCTCGAGCTCGCGGATACGCAGCGCGCGCCGCACGACAATCGACAGCACGGGAGCATCGAGCGGTTTGTGATAGAAATCGGTCGCGCCCAGGCCCACCGCGGCCACCGCCAGCTCGCGCGCGTCGTGCTCGGTCATCGCGATGATCTTGGTGTCGGGGCTGATATTGAGGATCTGACGCAGCAGCTCGAGACTCTGCGCAGCCACGGCCGGCTCGCGCGCCGTGCCCAGGTCGAACAGCACCACGTCAGGTTCGGTACGACGCACGACCGGGAGCGTCTGAGCGGAGGCCTCGCACGCGGTCACGTCCAGATCGGAGAACACCGCTTCCAGCTCGCGCCGCAGAGCGCGATCGTTCTCGAGGATCAGCAGTTTCCGACGCCGCATCGCGACGGCCATCAGCGCGCTCCCTTGCCGAGCAGAACCACTTCGGCGGTCTGGACCAGGATCACAAGATCAAACAGTAGGCTATTGTTCTTGATGTAGTACAAATCGTACTGCAGCTTCTCGAGGGCATCGTGTTCGGATGAGCCGTAGGGATAGCACAGTTGCGCCCAGCCGGTGATGCCGGGCTTCACAGAGTGGCGCTGCATGTAGTACGGAATCTTCTCCGCCAGGTGCGCCACGAACTCCGGGCGTTCGGGGCACGGGCCGACGAAGCTCATGTGCCCGCGCAGCACGTTGATGATCTGCGGCAGCTCATCGACACGCAGTTTCCTGATGATCGCCCCCACGCGTGTGACGCGCGGATCCCGCCGCTCCGCCCATTGGGCGCCGTTGAGTTCCGCGTCGAGGCGCATGCTGCGGAACTTGAGCACGTTGAAGGTGCGCCCGCCGAGGCCCACCCGCATCTGGCTGTAGAGCGCCGGCGCGTGCCAGCCGTCCTCGATCTTGATCGCGAGCGTGGTGAGCAGCATGAACGGCAGCGAAAGCGCCAGCACCCCGATGCTCGCGAGCAGATCCATGGCGCGCGAGGAAAACAACCGTAACGGATCGCGCCGGAACCCTTGGCCAAAGATAATCCAGCTCGGGTTCAACACGT
>DASWUP010000181.1:0-12297 GCA_036401635.1 Steroidobacteraceae bacterium | reverse complement strand
AACGGGCACCCGTCCGGAGGTGTCCGGTGCATCCCCGAGACGCACGCTGACGGCGCCGAAAGCGCCAAGGGTAAGCAGATCCTTGCGCGCCTGCTCGACCGCGACGGCGCTGTACGGTTGTCCGGTATGCAGCAGCAGCCGCCTGCGCACCAGTCCTTCATGCACGCGCTTCAACCCCTCGAACCCTATCACGCCAATCTGGACGGGAGGTCCGGTCACGACGTGAAAGCTCAAGTTCAACACGAGCTTGCCCGGATCCTCATGCGCCACCGGTGGGTCGACCTTGGCGAAGGCATAGCCCTGGTTCTCGAGTGCCGTCAGCAGCCGCGCACCTCCGGCAAGAACCTCGGAAGCGATCGCCGGGGCGCCGGATGACAGCGCAAGGCTACCGCGCGCGGACTCAGGGACAGATCCATCGATCTCTATGCGGCCCAGGTGGTAAAGAGGTCCGAGAATGAAGGCAACCTTGCAGAGCGCGTCGTTTCCCGCCGGTAACGCTCCCAAGGTATCGCCGAGGCTCGGCTCATCGAGCGCCAAGTCGTTGATCGTGATCGAGACCGAGCTCTGGTAATACCCGAAGCTTTCCAGCACGGTCTTGAGGCGATCGATGTCGGCTCTGGCACGAGCGATCAGACCGAACGGATTCACGGGAACCGAGGAGCGCAGTGCTTCCAGCTGCGACGTTGCTTTGAGCGTCGAATCGAGCACGCCATCCCCGGTCGATGCCAAGTCAACACGATACGGCTGCGGATCAGCTGCCCACGCGACGGACGTGAGCCAAACAGCCCCCGTGAGCAGCATCAAGGCGCAGCACAGGCTCGGCCGTATCTTTGCAGTGAGCCGGCAACCATGGACGTAGCTGTAGATCTTTGCGTTCATTCCAGAGGCAGAAACGACCGGGCTACGAGAGCGTGGCTGATGATTGCAGCGGGTGCAAAGGCAGAGCGCTGGAAGCTCACTCGGCAATGCAGCGAGCGTACTGGCCTCGCAGTCACTCCCTGGCAACCGATGAAATAGTAGACTCTCTGCCGCGTTGCTCGCGAGCGTGAAGTCGGGTGCACTGGAGCCTCGGGAACGCCACGCCCAAGCGCGCCCGAACGGAGCCGTGTGAATTGAGTAGGGCGATGCAGGACAAGCGGGCGGGTAGGGGGTGTATCTTCCGTGTCCACAGAAGCAGAGGCCGTTCATCAGCTGCTCTTGTCGGCCCACACACGGGTCACGTGCCCAAAATGTGAGGCGAAGTTCAGCCTGCAGGAAGGGTTCGCACGGCAAGCGCTCGAGAAGTTCGAGCAGTCCACCGAAGGGGCGCTTGAAGCGGTGCGCCGAGCCGAGCGAGTGGAAGCCGAGAAGAGCGCGCAGCAGCTCGCCGCTCAGCGCGAGAGCACCGTGCGCACTGAGAACGCACAGCTGCAGCAGCTGCTGAAGGAGCAGGGGGTAAAGCACGCCGCGGCGCTCAAGGAAATGCGTGCGCTTACCGAGGAGAGCATGGCACCGCAGCTCGCAGCGCTCCGGGGTCAACTCGCCGAACGACAGGCGAACCGCCAGGCGCTCGAACAGGAGCTCGCACGCAAAACCCAGCGGGTCGCCGAGCTGCGCTCGGCAGAGCTCAAGTTGCTCAAGGAGAAGTCGGAACTGAAGGATCACGCCGCCGCGCTCGAGATCGAAGTGGCTCGCAAGCTCGACGCCGGCCGCGCCGAGCTCGAAACCCGAATCCGTACCCAGGAGCGCGAGCAGGCGGAGCTTGAGAAAGCGGAACTCAGGAAGCGCCTGGATGATGTGAATGTTCAGCTGCTCGAGGCTCAGCGCAAGGGCATCCAGGGCTCGCAGCAGCTGCAGGGCGAGGTGCTGGAATTGACCTTGGAGAAGGACCTCGAGGATGCCTTTCCCTTGGATGCGATCGAGGAAGTGCGCAAGGGCGTGCGTGGCGGCGATGTCACCCATCGCGTCATGACCCGCAGCGGCCAGACCGCCGGCATTCTTCTCTGGGAGGCCAAGCGCGCCAAGGATTGGAGCGCGCAGTGGGTCGGTAAGCTCAAGGAAGACCTGAGGGCGTGCGGCGCGGACGTAGGCGTACTCGTCACCATTGGCACGGCATTGCCGAAGGAATGGGAGGCCGGCCAGCAGTTCGGCCTGTACGAAGACATCTGGGTCACCTCCTGGACCACGGCCTTGCAACTTGCAGTCGTTCTTCGCTTGGGCCTGCTTGATCTGCACAAGCAGCGCCTCATCTCGGCCGGTAAGGGCGAGAAGATGGAAGCGGTCTACGACTACCTGACTTCCTCCCAGTTCGCCCACAAGCTCAAAGCCGTGTACGGCTCCTTCTATCGCATGCGCCAGGAGCTCGAAGCGGAGAAGAGCCAGACCCTTCAGCGCTGGGCGCGCCGTGAGAAGCAGCTCCAGAGCGGAATCGCCGAGCTTGTCGGTGTCGCGGGAGACATTCAGGGACTTGCGCAGCAGGATCTGCCGCTGCTCGAGATCGAAGCTGGTCCCGAGCCGGAAGCGCCGGCAGGGCAGGGGTCCGATGCCCCGCAGCTCGGTCTCAAAATTGGTGAGACGCCCTGAGCGGGAAGCAGCCGATCAGCCACTGGGGCGAGTCGCCACGCCGGACGAGGTCGCACAGGTGATCACCTATTGCGCCCTCGATGCCCCGGCAAGTCTGACTGGCGCAATTCTGGACGTGAACGGCGCATCGTATCTGCGGAATTGAGAGCAGGCCGCACGTGATGTTCACGGTCGCCACGGTTGTCTGCTGGGAAGCATGCTGCAACGCAGAACGGCACCTTTAGGGCGAGTTGTAAATCCAGATAAACCGCGATGTTGGGGGGTGCGCGTTGACCAGCGCCGGGCCCGCACTTATGCTCCGATGGTTGAACCGGATACGCACCTCAGGGGAAGAGGCGAATCCGCGCCGCATCGCCCAGCGGATGCTCCCGGCATTCACACACCTGAAACTCCCGAGCCCGCGATACCTGCTGACGCTCGCCGCCTTGGCGGGTCTGTATTTCGTCGCCGCCAAATTCGGCCTTGGGTTCGCATTTTTGAACCCGAGCGCAACGCCCATCTGGCCGCCTGCCGGACTCGCACTCGCCGCGTTCCTCCTCCTCGGTTTCGACGTGTGGCCCGCAATCCTGCTCGGCGCGTTCTTCGCAAACCTGACTACACAAGGCTCCATTGCCACCTCGCTCGGCATCGGCGTCGGCAACATGCTGGAGGGGTTGCTGGGCGCGATTCTCGTGAACCGCTTCGCGCATGGACGCACGTTCTTCCTACGACCGTGGGATATCGTCAAGTTTGCCGCACTGGCGGCAACTCTCAGTACCACGGTCAGCGCCACGGTCGGACTGACGAGTCTCGCACTCGGCGGGTTCGTCCGCTGGGAGGACTACGGACACATCTGGTTGACATGGTGGTTGGGCGACGCGGCGGGTGACCTCGTGGTGGCGCCGGTGCTGGTCTTGTGGGGCACGGCGCCGCGGCTGCGATGGAACGGCCGCTGGCTATTGGAGGCGGCCGCCCTCATTTTCAGTCTGTCGGTGGTGGCGCTGATTGTATTCACCGGGCTTATTCCCGCCGTCGGGATGGAACGGCTGCCGCTCGAATTCCTTTGCGTTCCGTTCCTGTTCTGGGCGGCATTTCGCATCGGACGCCGCGGCGTCGTCACATGCATGCTGGTGCTGTCCTGGATCTCGATCGCGGGCACCCTGCGGGGCCTCGGGCCCTTCGCCCGGGCGTCGCTGAACGAATCACTGCTGCTGCTGCAGGCGTACCTGGCGGTCAAGGCGGTGACCATGTTGGCTGCGGCTGCCGTCGTCTGGCAGCGTCGGCAGGCCCAGGATCAGTCGCGCCGGCAGGCCGTGAGCGATGAGCTGACAGGGCTCGCCAACTATCGCTCGCTCATGAGTAACCTGGCAGCAGAAATCAGACGAGCGCAGCGCGCGGGCCGGGCCTTCACGACGCTGTTGCTGGACATGGACGGCCTCAAGGAGGTCAACGACCGCTTCGGTCATCTGGTCGGGAACCGAGCCCTCACCCGCATCGCCGAGTGCCTGCGGAGCGCGTGCCGCGTCACGGACACGGCGGCGCGCTTCGGGGGCGACGAGTTCGCGATCATTCTGCCGGAAACCTCAGAAGAGGGAGCCCGGCAACTTGCAGGGCGAATCGCCGATCGGCTTGCCGCCGATGACGAACGCCCGCGGCTCTCCGTCAGTATTGGCATCGCCATGTTTCCCCGCGACGGGGCGACAGCGGAGAACCTGTTGAGCGCGGCAGATCGAGAGCTGTATCGTGCTAAGGCGCCGCACGGGCGAGTGCGGCGGCCACCGCTCGTCATTGATACAAGGCAGCGGTGACCGACTGCAGAACATTCCCGGGATCGAACACGGGAGTCGAACAGCTGCTGTGCGTGCAGGCAAAGACGGCTGCGCGCTTGAGCGCCGGGTACTGAATCTGCGGGTTTGGAAGCGGGCCCTCGGTGCGATCCCACCAGTCGACCTGCAGATAACCCGCCGGGAACTGCAGTGCCGCAGCATGCAGCGCCTGCGCGGCCGAGTCGTTCTTGCCGCCGACGACCGTGATATGAATCGGCGCGCTTGCCAGCTCGCGATCTGCCAGGAGGATGTCGCTATGCTGCCCGGATCCCGCGGCCGGTGCCGCGGTGGCCAGGAACTTCAGCGCGTGCAGAGCGGATTGCCGATAGCGCGCCTCGGCCGTGTAGCGGTGCAGCATGTTCGCCAGGCGAGCCACGGCCGCGTTCTGCTCGAGCGTGCGTGCCGGATCGCTGAACACGCCCGTGGCGCCGGCGGGCGCCGGCGCTGAGATGAAACCGCCGCGGGTATCGCGGAATTGCGCGCCGATGTAGTCCATGGCGGCGCGCGCATGCACGATCCAGCGGCGTTCCCCGGTGGACCGGTACAACGCGAGAAATGCCTGACCCATGGAGAGCGTGTCGTCGAGGTACGGTCCCCCGGCGTCTTTCAGGTCGTGACGAAAGCCCCCGCGCGGCAGCGCACGATGCTTAAGCACCCAAGCAGCCGCACGCTCGGCTTCAGCGAGTGCCTCGCCGTCTCCCGTTACGTCGTAGAGCTTGCACAGCCCGCGAATCGCCCAGCCGTTCTCGCGCGCATATTGGTGGCGGTCGACCCGGGGGATCCCGAGACGCCGCCGTGCGGCGTCGTCGCCTGAGTAGTACTCATGACCGGTGACCTGCACCGAGAGATCGGCATCCTGGCTGACGTAGAACGCCCCGTCGGGGGACCTGAGGAAAGTGCTGACGTAGCGCTGCAACGCCTGCGCTGCGCGCAGGTAACGCGGATCGTGCCAGCGTGCGTAGCCTTCCGCATAGAGCCGCAGATCATCCGCCTGGAACGACAGCAGCTTCTCGTAGTGTGGTGACGCCCAGTCAGCCGTGTCAGAGTACTGATAGACACCGCCCCAGACGGGATCGATCAGCTTCAGATTGGCGTTCAGCGTCTGCCGCGCGCGCCGCTCGGCGACCGCATCCCGCTCTTCGGCGACGAGCGCCAGGGTGTATTCCATCGTCGGCGCGTCGATGAACTTCTGACCACTGCCCCAGCCGCCGTTCCTCGCATCGTAAGCCTCGTCGTAGGTCTTTCTGAATGCGGCACGTTGCGCTGCGCTCACCAGCGCGCCAGCGCCGGGAGCCGTCCGCGCCGCCTGCTGCACCGATGGTCCGGGGCTCGGGTCGTCGATGATGGCCTGCAGCAGTGAGGCCATTTGCTGCGGGGGTATGAAACCGCGCCGTTTGACGATTTCCGTGCCATCCGCCGCCAGAACGATCGTGGCCGGCCAACCCCAGTCCCCATAGCGGCTCGCAAGACCCGGATCGGCGTCGGCATCGATGCCGACCGGCAGGTAGTGTTGATCGATCAGCGCTCTGACCGAGGGGTCGGCGTAGGTCTTCTCATCCATAACATGGCACCAGTGACACCACACCGCGTGCAGATCGAGCAGCACGAAGCGGTGCTCCCGGGCGGCTTGTGCGAAGAGCGACTGATTCCAGTGCGTGCGCCAGCGGATCGGCTGTTGCGCCGCGCTCGCCCCCATGGCCGCAGAGCAGGCCAGGGCAGCGAGAAGTGACCACAGGGGAGTAAGACTCAGGAGTTTCAGCATACCTCCTATACGTGCAGCTCGGCCGAACGGATGCACGCCCTGGTTTCCGGTTCGCTGCAGACGCTCAGGATCTGCCGAAACCTTTCCATGTCGATCTCCCCGTGAAACAGTGGAAAAGGCGCCGGCGCTGTCGCGTACGCCAACAAACGCCCACCTTAGGAGCGCGGCACTACACGCGCTGCCGGAAGATGACCGGGAGATTTCAATCGCTACGCTGACGTTCCCGAGGAAAGGGTACCCCGCGGCCTTTACGCCAGATCTCTCAGTGCCGCAGATGCGGACTGCAGGCGGCCGAGCAGTAGGCCCAGCGCCGCGGCGAGCGTTGACGCCACCAACACCGCGAACTTGGCCGCGGCGAGCAGTCCCGGATCGTCAAATGCGAGGTTCGCGATGAAAATCGACATGGTGAATCCGATGCCTCCCAGCAGGCCGAGCAGCACGGTGTGACCCCAGCGTACGCCTTCGGGCAGGGCGCACAGCCCAAGACGCACCGCGGCGATCGAGGCCAGCACGATTCCGATCGGTTTGCCGAGCAGCAAGCCTGCCACGATTCCTGCGCCGACCGCGAGCGGCGCAGCCGCGCTCAAGTTCACACCCTGCAGGCTTACGCCGGCATTCGCCAGCGCGAACAGCGGCATGATGCCGAAGGCTACCCAGGGGTGCAGCATCGCCTCCACGCGCACTACCGGTGACTCGCTAGCCGGGCGCGTAGCAGTTTCGTGCTGCGCGCGTCCGAACTCCGTGGTCGCCGGTGCCAGGAGGCCGAGCAGCACGCCGGCGAGCGCGGGATGCACGCCGGCGCGCAGCATTCCGAACCACACCACCGCTCCTGGCAGCACATAAGCGAGCGCCGGCTGCACTGCCAGCCGCTGGAGCAGCAGCACGCCGAGCACGCCCGCCGCGACGATCAGCAGGCCCGAGACCGCGATGCCGCTCGAGTAGAAGAACGCGATCACGAGAATGGCGGCGATGTCGTCGATGATGGCGAGCGTCAGCAGCAACATGCGCAGCGACGGCGGTACCCCCTTGCCGATGAGGGACAAGACCCCGACCGCGAAGGCGATATCGGTCGCGATGGGTATCGCCCAGCCGCGGCGGGCAGCGGGATCGGTGTTGACGAGCAGGTAGAGGAGCGCGGGAATGACCACGCCGCCGATCGCGGCAATGATGGGAAGGGTCGCGACCCTGGGGTCCGACAGCGCGCCATCGTGCATCTCGCGGCGGATCTCGAGCCCCACGACGAGAAAGAAGACGCTCATGAGCCCGTCGTTGACCCAGAAATGCAGGTCATGCGCCGGCAGGAATCTCGCCACACCGAAGCCGAGCTTCAGATGCCAGAGCGCCTCATACGAATGCACCCAGGGGGAATTCGCCCATGCCAGGGCCATGGCGGCGGCGCCGATGAGCACCACACCGCTCCTCGCCTCGATGCTAATGAAGCGCAGCAGCCCAAGCTGTGCGGGTGTGTCTGAGGGCAATCGCGAGGACTTTCAGTTACTTAGCCACAACGCGACAAAATCCCGGCGGATATGTCGATTCCCGCAGGGCTCACTCGTCGTACACACATGAAGCGTAACCGATGAAGGAGACAGTCATGCGGGTCATGGTGATCGTGAAGGCGAACAAGGACTCGGAAGCCGGCGTGCTGCCCAGCCGGGAGCTTCTCACCGAGATGGGCAAGTTCAACGAAGAGCTGGTGAAGGCCGGCGTGATGCTCTCGGGCGAGGGGCTGCACTCGAGCGCGAAGGGCGTGCGGGTCAAGTTCGGTGGCGGCAAGAGCACCGTGACGGATGGCCCGTTCACCGAGACCAAGGAGCTGATCGCGGGCTTCTGGCTGTGGCAGGTGAAGTCCATCGAGGAGGCGATCGAGTGGATCCGGCGCTCCCCGTTCCAGAAGGGGAACGAAGAGGTCGAGATCCGCCGGGTGTTCGACGCCGAGGACTTCGGTGCGAACCTGACGCCGGAACTTCGGGCGCAGGAGGAGCGGCAGCGCGCGCGTACAGCCACGAAAAACTGACGCCGCGCTATTGCACTGCCGGCCGGAACGCAATCGAAACACCGGACAATTCACACTAAACGGAGCTAAACCCATGCAAACGAGTCCCCACCTGCACTTCAAGGGCAACTGCCGTGAAGCGTTCAACTTCTACGCCGAGACCTTCGGCGGCAGGATCGTGTTCGCGATGACCTACGGCGAATCGCCCGCCGCCGAGCAAACCCCGGCGGAATTGGGTAACAAGATCATCCACGCGCGCATCGATTTTGGCGGACAGTTTCTGTTGGGCTGCGACGCGCCGGCGGAACGCTACCAGACGCCCCAGGGCTTCAACGTGATGGCGGCGGTGGAGAAGCCCGCCGAGGCGGAGCGCATCTTCACAGCGCTCGCGCAAGGCGGCAAGGTCACCATGCCGTTCCAGGAGACCTTCTTTGCGCATCGCTTCGGCATGTGCACCGACCGCTTCGGGACTCCCTGGATGGTCAACTGCGAGAAACCCCTGGACGCCGTGGCCGCCTCGGCCCGCAAAAGCGCGTGAGTGATCTTGGCTTGCGCCGACCGAGTGACGATGGTGTCATCGGTGGCCATGACGGCCACGGATGTCCATCGCACGATCGATGCGCTCTGGAGAATCGAGTCCGCGCGGCTCATCGCGGGACTTGCGCGCGTGGTGCGCGACGTGGGCCGGGCCGAGGAGCTGGCGCAGGATGCGCTCGTTGCGGCGCTCGAAGAGTGGCCGCGCTCGGGCATCCCGGACAATCCCGGCGCCTGGCTCATGGCCACCGCCAAGCATCGTGCCATCGATCATCTGCGGCGCGAGCGCATGCTCGCACGCAAGCATGAGGTGCTCGGCCACGAGCTTCAGATGCAACAGCAGACGAACGGCGGGAAGTTGGAGGCGAGCGCGGAGGACGAGATCGGCGATGATCTCCTGCGGCTCATATTCGTTGCCTGCCATCCGCTGCTGTCCACCGAAGCTCGCACCGCACTCACCCTGCGGCTGCTCGCTGGACTGACCACGGAGGAGATCGCGCGCGCGTTCCTGGTACCGGAAACCACCATCGCGCAGCGCATTGTGCGGGCCAAGCGCACGCTCACCGACGCACACGTGCCCTTCGAGATCCCGCGGCGTGACGAGCTGGTCGCGCGGCTGTCCTCGGTGCTCGAAGTCATCTACCTGGTGTTCAACGAGGGCTATTCCGCCACCGCCGGCGAGGAGTGGATGCGGCCGGCGCTGTGTGAGGAGGCGCTGCGGATCGGTCGCATCCTCGCGGAGCTCGCGCCGGGGGAGCCGGAAGTTCACGGACTCGTGGCGCTGATGGAGATCCAGGCCTCGCGCGTCCGCGCGCGTGTTGGCCCGAACGGGGAGCCGGTGCTGCTCATGGAGCAGAACCGCGCACTCTGGGACCGGCTGCTCATTCACCGGGGGCTGCTGGCGCTGGCGCGTGGCGAGGCGCTCGGTGAAACGCGCGGACCGTACCTCCTGCAGGCGGCCATCGCCGCCTGTCACGCGCGTGCGGCGACCGCGGCAGACACCGACTGGGTGTACATCACCGCCCTCTATGATGAACTTGCGCGCATCACTCCCTCGCCGGTGGTGGAGCTGAACCGGGCGGTCGCCGTGGCCATGGCCTACGGGCCGGCGGCGGGCCTCGAGCTCGCCGATAAGCTGGCGGCGCAAGGATCGCTTGAGTCCTATCACCTCCTGCCGAGCGTGCGCGGGGATCTGCTCGCCAAGCTCGGCCGTTACGAGGAGGCGCGCGGGGAGTTCGAGCGCGCGGCGACGCTGACGCAAAACGCGCGCGAGAGCCGGCTGCTGCTGGATCGTGCCGCGGCCTGCAGGCGCGCAGGCGTGTCGTAGCGCAAGTGGCGCGACGGGCGCGCGTACGTTTTATCGGAGAACTCCAATGCCGTACATGTTGTTGATCGTGGAACCCCAGGGCCAGCGGCGCATCCGCCCGCCCGAGGATGGCCGTGCGGTCTACGAGCGCATGCTCAAGTACACCGCGAGCCTGAAGGAGCGTGGTGTCCTGCTGGCCAGCGACTCGCTGCGCGCCGAATCCGTGCGGCTCAACGTGCGCGCCGGCAGGCGCAGCGTGACCGATGGTCCGTTCACCGAATCCAAAGAGCTCATCGGCGGATTCTTCCTCCTCGACTGCGCGACCCGCGAGCAGGCGCTCAGCTTCGCCGGGGAGTGTCCCGCCGCCGAGTGGGCCACCATTGAAGTGCGCGAGGTCGGTCCCTGTTACGACTGAAGCGCTCAGGCTTCAGAGCTGCGGCGCCCACGCCGTGCACCACCCGGCGGCCTTCACCTGCTTGCCGGCGAACAGCTGGCACGGCCCCTGGAGGGAACCGGAGGCGCCCTGGTACAGGCCGCAGTTGGCGCAATTGCTTCCCGGAGGTGCGCCGCTCGCATTCCGCACGTCCTCGACGTATTTCACCGCCCGGGCTTCGGGCGCGCTCACCGCGAGCAGCGGCGCGTCCGCTGCGAGCGCTGACCGCAGGCTGCTCGCGGCCACGGGAGCGAGCCATACCGCGAGCGCGAGTCGCTTGAGCAGACCCCGGCGGGACAGAGGCGGTTGTGCGCTCATGGGACCACAAGCGTAACAGACGGCAAGTTCCGATCGATGAGAGCGAAGCGGACCACGCGCAAAAGCGCGCCCCTTCAGCTCGAGGCCTGGGCGTAGGTCTCCATCATGAGCCCGGTGCCGCCGCGCGAGACGTGCGCGACCACGGCCGTGCGCCGATGCAGCTTGGTGAGAGCGCCGAGATTGATGGCGAAGGACAGCACGACCTGCTGCCCCTTGCGCAGCCCCAGGTTCGACGTTTCGATGAACACCCCGGTTGCGCTCAGATTCACCGCTTTACAGAGCTTGCGGCGCCCGCCCGGAACGTTGATGTAGACGATGGTTCGCGCGCGATGTCTTGTGTGCAGTCGGCGTTCCACTGCTGACCTCGATGGTTATCTTATTTTTACTTTCGGCCCCGGGCATTATGCCTTGCCCGGCGCGCTCTGGTGTCGTGCAGTGAACTTATTTCGCAACACCTTGGGCGCGACCCTAACATAAGGTAAGTGCCGCCGGGCCGCGAGCGCGAGCTGCGCTCCTCATGTGCCGCGCAGAAAGGCGCCGATTTCGCGCCCGAAGGGGTCGAGGTTGACCAGAAAGGAGTCGTGTCCTTCGATGCATGGGAGCGGTGCGAAGCGCGTGGCGATGCCTGCGGCCGCGAGCGAGCGGGCGATGCCTTGCTGCTCCTTCAGCGTGAAGAGCAGGTCCGACTGCACGCCGATCACGAGCGCGGCGCTCAGGGCGGCCCGCCGCAACACACTCACCGGCTCGCCGTGCGCGGCGAGGTCGAAGCGGTCCATGGAGCGCGAGATGTACAGGTAGCAGTTGGCATCGAAGGCGCTGACGAAGCGCTGCGCCAGAGCTTCCAGGTACCCCTGAATCGCGAACTCGGACGCGAACGGATCGCGGCGCGTCATATCCTCGCGGATCGGCTGGCGTCCGAAGCGCTGCTGCCATTCCGCGGCGGAACGGTAGGTCACGGTGCCGAGCTTGCGCGCCAGGCGCTGGCCCCTGAGCGGCGGGCCGTCGGCGGAGTAGTTGCCGCCGTGCCAGTCCGGATCGTTGGTGATCGCTTCGCGCTGAATCGAGCGCAGCGCAATGGCAAAGGGCGCCGCCGCGGCGGTCCCCGAAATGCACACCACACGCCGCGCGGCGGCGGGAAACTGCGCGGCGTACGCGAGCACGACCATGCCCCCGAGCGAGGGGCCCATGACCGTGTCGAGGCACTCGATGCCGAGCGAGCGCACGGTCTCGAAACCCGCGCGCGCGATGTCCTCGACCGAGAGATCCGGAAATGCCAGCCGATAGGGCTTGCCGGTTGCCGGATCGATCGAGGCCGGCCCGGTCGATCCGAAGCAGCTGCCGAGGGAGTTGACGCAGATGACAAAGAAGCGGTCGGTGTCGATGCCCAGTCGCGGTCCCACCATGCCCTGCCACCAGCCATCGCTCGGATTAGCGGGGGACGAGGCGGCGTGAGCCGGAGGTGAGAGGCCGGTGAACAGCAGCAGCGCATTGTCGCGCGCCGCATTCAGCCGTCCCCAGGTTTCATAAGCGATGCGCGCGCCATGCAGCACCCCACCGCGCCACATCGGAAAAGGGTCGGGC
>DASWUP010000180.1:0-2073 GCA_036401635.1 Steroidobacteraceae bacterium | reverse complement strand
CTCGGCGAGCTCGCGCGTCAGGTGGTTGCGTACGAAGCCGAAGTCATCGTCCTGCTCCATGATGCTGCGCGCCCCGTCCATCCCGTCCTTCTCGACGATGTTCTCCCACATGGCGAAACCGAGGTGGTAGGGGTTGATGCTCAGCGCGATCTGCTGGTCCGCCGCGATCGGCCGCACCACATCCGAGTGGCATTTGATGGCATCGACGTACGCCTGCTGCGGCACGAAGTCCGCCTCGCGCAGCAGCCGCGCGTGCCAGTACGAAGCCCAGCCTTCGTTCATGATCTGCGTGGCGAACACCGGATAGAAGTAAAAGGACTCCTCGCGCACCGCCAGAAAGATGTCGCGCTCCCAGCTCTCCATTTCCGTCGCGTAATTGGCGAGGAACCACAGCAGGTCGCGCTCCGGATGCGGCGGCACGGGGGCGCGCTTCTTCGCTCCGAACCCGGTCCCGGCGGCGGCCGGGTCGAGCGCGGCGAAGCGCTTGCGGAACCTGTCATCGACCAGCGCCTTCGGCTCCTCGGCGTACTCCGGATAGCGCGCACGGCGCAGCGACTGGTCGATGTCCACATGCTGCTCGAGCGCGAGCGCCGCATCGAGCACCGCCTCCACGCGCTGCGCGCCGTGGGTTTCGATCGCCTGGCTGATCTGGCGTGCATGGTTGGCCGCATGCTCGACGATGTGCTCGCTCACCTGTTCCTGGCAGCGCCGGAACAGCAGATTGTTGCGCGAGAAATCCGCGTGTCCGAGAACGTGCGCAGTGACCAGGATGTTTTCCGCCAGTCCGTTGCTCGCGGCGAGGTAGGCGTGCCCGGGATTGCCGGGAAATACCACCTCGAACAGCCGCGAGTGCCCCATGTGGCGCTGGATCAGCTGGTAGATGTAGCGCACCCCGAAGGACCAGTGCGGCATGCGCACAGGCAGGCCGTACACGGCAATCTCCATCATGAAACTGTCGGGGACCGCCTCAAAATCGACCGGGTGGAACTTCAGTCCGGAAGCCGCGGCCAGCTCCTCGATGCGGCGTGTGTAGCTTTGCCAGCCCTCGCTCACGGACTGTCCTGCGCCGGCGGCGCGGACGGTGTCGCTCTCGCATCGTGGGTATGGCTTTCTGCGGTGAAGAAGTGCCGCACCGCGCCCCACACGTCATCGAAGTCGTTGAGCGCGTAACTGCCAGCAGCGCAGCCGGCTGACTGCAGCTCGGCGAACAGCTTGCCGGTTTCGGTCGCCAGTTGCCGCGACAGGCCCGAGGAGACCTCCACATAGCCGGTGAAACAGGCGTCCGCGGCGATAAGGCCAAGCCCGCTGCGCGCTTCGGCGGCGTCGCTCACGGAGTTATCGCCGTCGGAGGCGTAGAACAGATAGAGGTTGCAGCGCCCGGGATTGTAGCGCGCGTCGATGATCTCGCGCACCTTGGCGAGTCCGGTCGAGGCCACGGTGCCGCCCGTGCCGCTCACCTGAAAGAAGTCCGGCTCGTTGAACTCCCAAGCCTCGGTGGTGTGCGCCACGAACACCGTTTCCAGCGAGCGGTATTCGCGCCTCAGTCCCTGCACCACCCAGAAGAAGAAAGTCTTGGCGAGCTTGCGGTCGCGATCGGACATGCTGCCGGAGACATCGAGCATGAAGAATACCACCGCGTGCACGGCGGGCTGACGCCGCCGCGCCAGCTGGCGGTAGCGCAGGTCCTCGTCGATAAAGGTGGGTGTGGCGCCCGGCGCCCCGCGGCGCTTCACGAGCTCCTTGAAGGATCTGCGCCGATCCAGGCGCGAGCGCGCACCGTGGCGGTCCCAGCCCTCGCGGATCCAGTCCGTCTCCTCCGACGGTCCGACGCGCGCCTTCAGATTCGGCAGCTGCATCTCCTCCCAGAGCCAGTCGACGATGTCGTCGACCTTGAACTCGAGCAGCAGCTGCACCTCGCCCTCGTTGCGCCCGCCGGCGCCCTTCTCTGCCGGGCCCTGGTCCTTGCTCGGATCGGAGAGCACGTCGCCCGGCTTGGCTTTGCCCTGGCCGGCCCCCTGCTGCTCCTCGGGACGCCGCAGGCGGAAGTGATAGTGCTCGAGCATGCGCACCGGC
>DASWUP010000179.1:0-15496 GCA_036401635.1 Steroidobacteraceae bacterium | reverse complement strand
ATGCACGACACGCTCGAGTACTTCCAGCAGAATCCCGTGCACCGCAAGTATCACCACAGCCGCCTCACCTTCAGCCTCTGGTACGCCTTCACCGAGAACTTCGTGCTGCCGCTCTCGCACGATGAGGTGGTGCACGGCAAGGGTTCGCTCATCGGCAAAATGCCCGGGGATGAGTGGCAGCAGTTCGCGAGCCTGCGCCTGCTGTTCGGCTACATGTGGACCCATCCGGGCAAGAAGCTGTTGTTCATGGGCGGGGAATTCGGCCAGCGGCGCGAGTGGCAGCATGAGGAGAGTCTCGAGTGGCACGTGCTGCAGTATCCGCTGCACGCCGGGGTACAACGCTGGGTCCGTGATCTCAATCAGCTCTATCGCAGCACCCCGGCACTGCACCAGCTGGACTTCTCCGCCGAGGGCTTCACGTGGGTCGACCGCGACGATGCCGACGTGAGCGTGATCTCGTTCCTGCGCCACGGCACCGCGGGCGAGCTGGCCCTGGTGGCGTGCAACTTCACCCCGGTCCCGCGTGCGGCTTATCGCATTGGCGTGCCGCGTGGCGGTCGCTGGCGCGAGCGGCTCAACAGCGACGCCGCCGACTACGGCGGCAGCGGCCAGGGCAACCTTGGGGCGCTGGCGACGGCGGCGCTCGGCAGCCACGGCTATGAGCACTCCCTGAGCGTGCGGCTGCCGCCACTGGCAGTGGTGGTGCTGACGCCGGAATGAACGCGCAGCGCAACCAACGCACCGGCGGTGATCCGCTGTGGTTCAAGGACGCGGTGATCTACGAGGTGCACGTACGCGCATTCTTCGACGGCAACGATGACGGCTGCGGGGACTTCGCCGGTCTCACGCGCAAGCTCGAGTACATCCAGGATCTCGGCGTCAACACCGTGTGGTTGCTGCCGTTCTATCCATCCCCCGGCCGGGACGACGGTTACGACATCGCCGACTACCGCAACATCCATCCGCTCTACGGTACGCGTGCCGAGTTTCGCGCCTTCGTGCGCGAAGCGCATCGGCGCAACCTGAGGGTCATCACCGAGCTGGTCCTCAATCACACCTCCGAAGCGCACCCCTGGTTCCAGGCCGCGCGCCGCGCCGCGCCCGGCTCGGTCAAGAGGAACTACTACGTCTGGAGCGACACGCCGAAGCGCTACGCGGGTACGCGCATCATCTTCCGGGACACCGAGACGTCCAACTGGGCATGGGACCGGGAGGCGCAGGCCTACTACTGGCACCGCTTCTTCAGCCACCAGCCGGACCTGAACTTCGACAATCCGCACGTGCTGCGGGCGATGCTGCGCATCATGGACTTCTGGCTGCGCCTCGGAGTGGACGGGTTCCGGCTGGATGCCATCCCGTACCTGGTGGAACGCGAGGGCACCAGTAACGAGAACCTGCGCGAGACCCATGAGATCGTCAAGATCATCCGCCGCGCGGTCGCCGGCAAATACCCGGACCGCATGTTGCTGGCGGAGGCCAACCAGTGGCCGGAGGACGTGCGCGACTATTTCGGCGATGGCCGGGACGAATGTCAGATGGCGTACCACTTCCCGCTGATGCCGCGTATGTACATGGCCATCGCGCAGGAGGACCGGCACCCGATCGTGGAGATCATGGAGCAGACCCCCGACATCCCCGACACCTGTCAGTGGGCGATCTTCCTGCGCAATCACGACGAGCTGACCCTCGAGATGGTCACCAGCCGCGAGCGCGACTACATGTACCAGTCGTACGCCGCTGACCCGCGCGCGCGCCTCAACCTGGGAATCCGGCGGCGGCTCGCGCCGCTGCTGGAGAATGACTTCGAGCGCATCAGGCTCATGAACAGCCTGCTGCTGTCGATGCCGGGCTCGCCGATCATCTACTACGGCGACGAGATCGGCATGGGCGACAACGTCTTTCTCGGCGATCGCAACGGCCTGCGCACGCCGATGCAGTGGAGTCCGGATCGCAACGCAGGTTTTTCGCGCGCCGACCCGCAGCAGTTGTACCTGCCGCCGATCATGGATCCGGTGTACGGCTATGAGGCCGTGAACGTCGAAGCGCAGACGCGCGATCGCTCCTCGCTCCTCAACTGGATGAAACGCCTGCTGCAGGTGCGCCGCGGCTCGCAGGCCTTCGGCCGCGGCACGCTGCGTTTCATCCGTCCCGGCAACCGCCACGTGCTGGTGTACCTGCGCCAGTACGGCGCCGACACCATCCTGTGCGTGGCGAATCTATCGCGCTCCGCGCAGCCGGTCGAGTTGGATCTTGCGGAACACAAGGGCGCCGTGCCGATCGAGCTGCTCGGGCGGGCGCCGTTTCCGCCGATCGGCGAACTGCCCTACCTGCTCACGCTTTCCGGGTACGCGTTCTACTGGTTTCGGCTGAGCCGCGAAGCCGAGGCGCCGCCCTGGCACGGCGAGCACCTGGCGCGGGAAGACCTGCCGGTGATGGTGCTGGTGCAGGGATGGAGCAGCTTTTTTCCGGAGCGCGTGGCGCCCTGGCGGCAGGCGCTCGCCACCGCACTGCGCACGCAGCTCGAAGGGCGCGTCGTGCCCGGGTTTCTCTCCACCCAGCGTTGGGCCGCAGCGGCGGGTGTGGCGCTCCCCGGACCGCCGGCGGCGCGCGGCGCGGGCTTAAGCAGCGCGACGCTCGCGGACTGCGTCATGCCGCAGCTGGATCTCGATCGCTGGCTGCTCGCGATCTTCGAAGTCGCAAGCGGCGCGCAATCGGGCCAGTACTTCGTGCCGCTGGCGATCGCGTTCGAAGACAGCGAAGAGGCGCGCGCCCGCAAGCTCCAGCCCGCAGCCCTGGCGCGCGTGCGCCAACAGGCGGCGGTCGGCGTGCTGGCGGATGCGGGCGCGGACGAGGACTTCTGCCACAGCCTCGTCGATGCCATCGGCGCATCGAGCGAGTGGCCCACTCAGCATGGACGCGTGCGCTGCCACCCGACCAGCGCGTTTGCCATGCTGCGCGGCACTCAGACCGGGGACCTGGCGGTCGGCCCGGCGGGCGCACAGGGGCGCAACACCACCGTGAGGGTCGGGGAGAGCTTGTTCCTCAAGATCTGCCGCAAACTGCAGCCGGGCATCAATCCAGGCGTGGAAATCGGCCGCTATCTCACCGAGGTTGCGCACTTTCCCAGCTGCGTGCCACTGGCGGGATTCATCGAGTACCAGCGCACCGATGGCGCCCCATTCACCCTCGCGCTGCTGCAGGCATTCGTCACCAACCAGGGCGATGGCTGGGATTACACCGTCAATCACCTGGTGCGCTTCCTCGAGGAGCGCGTCACGGGCGTGCCGCCGCCCGCGGATGCGCATGGGCTGCATCTTGCCCTCATGAAGACTCTCGCCACGCGCACCGCGCAGCTGCACGGCGCGCTCGCGGCGGCGAGCTCCGACCCGGCCTTCGCCCCGCAAGCGATCACCCTCGAGCACCTCGGCGGCTGGCGCGGCGCCACGCGCGCCGCCGCCACGGCCACGCTGGAGATGTTGGCGGAGCGCGTCGCGGGTCTGCCGCCCGCAACGGCGTCCGAAGCTGCCACCCTGCTCGGGCAGCGCGCCGCGCTGCTGCGCAGCATCGGCCCGGCTGACCGCGCCGCCCCGCGCGGCATCAGAATACGCTGCCACGGCGATTACCATCTCGGTCAGGTGCTGCTCAAGCGTAACGACTTCATCATCACCGATTTCGAAGGCGCTCCGGACCAGAGCGTCGATGAGCGACGCCGCAAACACTCTCCGCTGACGGATGTCGCCAGCATGCTGCGTTCGTTTGCATATGCGCGGCAGATGGCGTTACAACAGTGTTCGCTGATCTCCGCGGACGAGCGCGGCAAATGGGAGCCGCAGCTGGAAGAGTGGGAACAGCAGGCACGCCGCGTGTTCATCGCAAGCTATGATGAGATCGCGTGCGCGAGCGGCCTGTATGCATCGTTCGAGGAGATGGCACCGCTCCTGCACCTGTTCGAGCTCGACACGGCGCTCGCCGATCTGCGGCACGAGCTGGTCAACCGGCCGGAATGGGCCGGGGTTCCGCTGCGCAGACTCGCCGCCCTCGCGCGCTAAAGATCTAACAGCTCATGCAGCCGAAGATCCAGCGCCGACACCACATGCCGTTTGGAGCGCAGCTCGCCGCCGCAGGGCAGGTACGCTTTCGGCTGTGGGCACCGGCGGCGCGGCAGGTCGATGTGATGCTATGCGACCCTGGCGCCGCGCAGGCACTGGCGATGCATCCGCTGCCCGGTGGCTGGTTCGAACTCGAGACCGCTGCGGCACGCGCGGGCAGCCTGTACCGCTACCGCATCGACGGCGCGCACCAGGTCGCCGATCCTGCCTCGCGCTGCAATCCGCAGGGCGTTCACGGGCCGAGCGAGGTCATCGACCCGAGCGCATTCGTCTGGAATGACGAGGGCTGGCGCGCGCCGCCCTGGCACGCCGCGGTCATCTACGAGTTGCATGTTGGAACCTTCACTCCCGAGGGTAGCTTCGCCGGGGTGGCGGCGCGGCTCGAGCACCTCGTGCGCCTCGGTGTCACGGCCATCGAGCTCATGCCCGTGGCTGCCTTTCCGGGCACGCGCGGCTGGGGTTACGACGGGGTACTGCCGTACGCTCCGCAGTGCTCTTACGGTACGCCGCAGGAGCTGAAGGCGCTGATCGCGGCCGCACACCGCTGCGGGCTCGCGATCATGCTCGACGTCGTCTACAACCACTTTGGCCCCGAGGGAAATTACCTGCATCGGTACGCGCCGCAATTCTTCAACGAGCGACACGTCACGCCCTGGGGTCCAGCGATCAACTTCGACGGTCCGGACAGCGCCACGGTGCGTGACTTTTTCATCCACAACGCACTCTACTGGCTCGAGGAATATCACTTCGATGGCTTGCGTCTTGACGCGGTTCACGCCATTCACGACGCCAGCGAGCCGCACATCGTCACCGAGATCGCCGGCGCGGCGCGCGCCGGTCCGGGCCGCACCCGCACGATCTATCTTACCCTCGAGAACCTGGACAACGCGGTGCGCTTTCTCGGCGCCGCGGGCGCTCCTTTCACCTGCGATGCGCAGTGGAACGACGACGCGCACCACTGCCTGCATGTGCTGCTGAGCGGCGAATCAGGCAACTACTACGCGGACTACGCCCAGCAGCCGCACGCGCTGCTGTGTCGCAGCCTCGCCGAGGGCTTCGCCTACCAGGGCGAGGTTTCGGGCTACGCGGGCGGGGCGCGCGGTCAGAGCAGTGCGCACCTGCCACCCAGCGCCTTCGTCAACTTCCTGCAGAACCACGACCAGATCGGCAACCGCGCCCACGGTGAGCGGCTCACCACCCCGGGGCACAACGAGGCGGCGCTGCGCGCGGCGGCCGCGGTGCTGCTGCTGGCGCCCGCGCCACCGCTGCTGTTCATGGGCGAGGAATGGGCGGCCACCGAACCCTTCCCGTGGTTCTGCGACTTCGAGCCGGAGCTGGCGTCACGCGTGTACGCGCATCGCAGCCGCGAGTTCCCGGGCTCTGCGGATCCGGCGGATGTAGCGACCTACGCTGCGGCGCGCCTGGACTGGCACCGCTTGGGGGAGCCCCGTCACGCACGCGCACTCGACTACCACCGGGAGCTGCTGGCGATCAGACGGCGCGACATCGCCCCGCTCCTTGCGCAGCTGCGCGCGGGACGCTGCACCAGGGCCAATGCCGGAGGCGCCTTCACGGTGGGCTGGGCGGCGGGCGAGCAGGTCCTGCACCTCATCGCCAATCTCACCGAGGCAACAGCGCCGCTTCCGGGCGGTGCGGCGGGCCGCGTGGTCTTCGCAACCCACCCTGAGGTTCACGGCGTGCTTGCTCGCGAGCAACTCGCGCCCTGGAGCGTCATCTGGCTGCTGGAGCACGGCCGTGGAACGCGCTGAGCGGCGCGGCCCGGCGCGGCACCGCGCCGCGGGCGCCTCCGACGCAGTTGACCTGGACATTCCGCGCGCCACCTACCGGCTGCAGCTTAACGCCGGCTTCACGTTCCGCGATGCCACCGCGATCGTTCCGTATCTGGCGGCGCTCGGGATCAGCCACGTCTACTGCTCGCCGTATTTCCGCGCCCGCTCGGGCAGCACTCACGGCTACGACGTGGTAGATCACAACGCCTTCAATCCGGAGATCGGCCAGCGCGATGATTTCGAGCAGTTCGTGGCGGCATTGCGGGCGCACGGCATGGGTCACATCCTCGACATCGTGCCGAATCATGTCGGAATCCTCGGTGCCGACAACACCTGGTGGATGGACGTGCTGGAAAACGGCGAGGCATCGACGTATGCCGCGTTCTTCGACATCGACTGGGCGCCGTCCAATCCGGACCGCGCCCACAAGGTGCTGGTGCCGGTGCTGGCGGATCCCTACGGCACCGTGCTCGAGCGCGGCGAATTGCAGCTGCGCTTCGAGCCGCAGTCGGGCTCCTTCGCCGTGTACTACCAGTCGCACCGACTGCCGCTCGATCCGCGCACCTATCCGCGCATTCTCGATCGCGTGCCCGCGCTGGTCGCCAGCACCGAGCTCGAGAACATCAGGCGCTCGCTGGCGGCGCTGCCCGACCGCCAGGCGCTCACCGCCGAACAGGTAGCGGAGCGCAGCCGGGAGAAGGAGCTGCACAAGCGGCGGCTGGCGGTGTTGACGGCCGGCAACCCGGCGGTTGCGAGCGCGATCGAAGCGGCGGTGCGCAGCTTCGCCGGCACGGCGGCGGAGCCGGCGAGCTTCGATGCGCTGCACGAGCTGCTCGAGCTGCAGGCCTATCATCTCGCCTACTGGCGCGTCGCGGCCGACGATATCAACTACCGGCGGTTTTTCGACGTGAACGATCTCGCGGCGCTGCGCGTCGACAACGAAGCGGTCTTCGAAGTCACGCACCGGCTGGTGCTGCAGCTGATCGCCGCCGGCAAGATCGACGGCCTGCGCATCGATCACGCGGACGGTCTGTACGACCCGGCCGGGTATTTTCGCCGCCTGCAGGAGCGCATCGCCGCGGTCAGCGGCCGTCGCGGCACGCGCGCGCTGTACCTGGTGGTCGAGAAGATCACCGCCTCCTTCGAGCACCTGCCCGCGGACTGGGCGGTGCACGGCGAAACCGGTTACCACTTCGCCAACGTCGTCAACCGCATGCTGGTCGATTCCGCCACCCGGGTGCGCATGGACCGCGTGTACCGCGCAGTCATCGACGAGCCGCTCGAGTGGCGCGACGTGGCGTACGAGTGCCAGCAGCTGGTACTGCGCCGCTCGCTGGCTTCGGAGCTGAACGTGGCCACCAACCAGCTGGCGCGGATCGCGCGCGCCGACCGGCGTACGCGCGACTTCACTTTCAACAGCCTGCGGACCGCGCTCGCCGAAGTCATCGCCTGCTTTCCCGTGTACCGGACTTACGTTGCGGCAACGGTAGCCGACAGCGACCGGCGCTACATCGAATGGGCAATCGCCACCGCCCGGCGGCGCGGCGCCGCGACCGAAGCGTCGGTGTTCGATTTCGTGCGTGCAGCGCTGCTGCTGGAGCTGCCGGCGCCGAGCGACGATCTGCGCCGCCGCATGCGCGGCTTCGCCATGAAGTTCCAGCAGATCACCGCGCCGATCACCGCCAAGGGAATCGAAGACACGGCGCTGTACCGCTTCAATCGGCTGCTGTCGCTCAACGAGGTCGGCGGCGAGCCGGGTAGTTACGGCGCGGGCGTGCGCGCCTTTCATGCGGATGCCGAGTATCGCGTGCGGCACTGGCCGCACGAGATGCTCACCACCTCCACCCACGACACCAAGCGCTCCGAGGACGTGCGCGCGCGGCTCAACGTGCTGTCGGAAATGACCACCCCGTGGCGCGATGCGGTCAGGCGCTGGAGCCGCATCAACCGCTCGCGCAAGCGCGAAGTCGAAGGACTGCAGGCCCCCTCGAGCAACGACGAGTACCACTTCTATCAGACCCTGGTGGGCACCTGGCCGCTGACGGAACCGCACCCGGCCGCGGCCGCCGCCTATCGCGAGCGCATCGAGGCCTACATGATCAAGGCGGCGCGCGAGGCGAAGCTGCGCACCAGCTGGACCGAAACGGACGCCGCGTACGAGGAGGCGCTGCTGCAGTTCGTACGCAGCGCGCTCGAGCCGCGCGACAACAACCTGTTCCTCGGCGACTTTGTCGAGTTCCAGCAGCAGGTGGCGCGCTTCGGTCTGCTTAACGGTCTGTCGCAGACACTGTGCAAGCTGACCGCTCCCGGGGTGCCCGACATCTACCAGGGGAACGAGATCTGGGATTTCTCGCTGGTCGATCCCGACAACCGTCGTCCGGTCGATTACCGCTGTCGGCGCGCGGTGTTGACCGAACTGCAGTGTGGCGACGCCAACGCCTCGGCGCGCGCGGCCGCCGAGCACATGGCGGACGGGCGCAGCAAGCTGCTGCTCATCTGGAAGACTCTGCAGCTGCGGCGCGCACACCCGCAACTGTTTCGCGACGGCGACTACCGGCGGCTACGCGTGCGCGGCAGCCAGGCACACCACGTATGCGCCTTCGCCCGCCGCTTCCGGCAGCAGTCGCTCATGGTCATTGCGCCGCGCCTGTATCGGCGCCTGCTCGGTGACGACGGCCCACTGCCCCTGGGCGAGGCGGTGTGGGGCGAGACGCTCATCGAGCTGCCGCGCGAGGATCGCGCGCGGGCGTCGTTCCGCAATGTCCTCGACGGCGGGCAGCTGCTGCCGGTGCGCCAGGGCGAGAGCGTGGGCGTGTTGGCGGCGCACGCCCTGGCCACGTTCCCGGTGGCACTGCTGGCGGCCGGCTGCGAGGAGCAGGGCGCGCAGCCAGCCCGGGCAACGCCGCACCCGGCCGCCGGTTGACAGTCGGGAACGGAATCCGCCAATGAACTTCTGCGCCGGCGCGCGGGTCCAAACAGCATGCAGCACCAACACCTGGGACTTGCGGGAGCATTGGCGGCGCTCACCGTGCTTAGCGCCTGTGTGAGCGCTATCCCCTTGCACGAGAGCGAGCAGCAGGTGCGCGATCGCTACAACGCCTACGCCGGCGAGCCGATCGATCACTTCACCTGGCTCGGGCAGTACGACGGCTGGGAGCCGATCGGCCGCTACGAGCTGGTGGTGTTCACCGGCGTGAGTGACGCCTATCTGCTCAAGGTGGGCCCGCCGTGCGATAACCTGCAGTTCAACAACCATATCAGGCTCACCTCGACCGCCGATACGGTGTACTCACGCTTCGATTCGGTGATCACCGGCTCGGGGATCGCCGGCCACTGGCGCTGCCCCATCCAGGAGATCCGCAGGATCGACTACCGGCGCATGAGGGCTGACCTGCGCCTGGAGGCGCAGAAAGCCAAGGCGGAGCGCCGCAACGGCTCGCCTTCCGCCCCCGTCAGCGATAGCCGCGGGCCTGCAACGTGAACAGCTGCGCGTAGCGCCCGTTGAGGCGCATCAGCTCCTCGTGGCTGCCGCGTTCGACGATGCGGCCGCGATTGAGCACCGCGATCTGATCGGCCATGCGCACCGTGGAAAAGCGGTGCGAAATGAGGATGGTGATGCGCTCGCGCGCCAGCTGGCGGAAATGCTCGAATACCTCGGCCTCCGCCTGCGCGTCCATGGCCGCCGTCGGTTCGTCCAGCACCAGGATGTCCGCCCGGATGCGCATGAAGGCACGCGACAGCGCGATCTTCTGCCACTGGCCACCGGAGAGTTCGCGTCCGTCGCGGAACCACTTGCCGAGCTGCGTGTGATAGCCCAAGGGCAGGGTTTCGATGAAATCGCTCGCCCGCCCCTTGGCCGCCGCCGCGCGCCAGCGCCCTTCGTCCTCGAAGAAACGCTCATCGCCGGCGCCGACGTTTTCACCCACGAGCATCTGATAGCGGGCAAAGTCCTGGAAGATGACGCCGATGCGCTCGCGCAGCGCGCTCTCGTCCCACTCTCCGAGCTCCTGCCCATCGAGCAGGATCCGTCCCGCGGTGGGGGCGTACAGGCGTGTCAGCAATTTGATCAGGGTGGTCTTGCCCGAGCCGTTTTCGCCCACCAGCGCAAGACTCGCGCCCGGCGTCAGGTGCAGCGTGACATGCTCGAGGGCCGGTTCCTCGGCTCCCGGATAAGTGAAGCTCACGTCCTCGAAGCGCACGCCATCCTCAGGATGCGGACCGCGCACCGCGGTGCCGGAGGGCTGCGGCACGCTGGTTTCCAGGTACTCGTAGAGCGTCGACAGATACAGGTTGTCTTCGTACATGCCGCCGACCGCCGCCAGCATGGCGGACACGGCCGCCTGCCCCTGGCGAAACAGTGCGATGTACATGGTCATCTGGCCGAGCGTGATGAGGCGCCGCGCGGTGGTGACCGCGATCCAGGCGTACGCGCCGTACAGGGCGGCGGTGGCGATGAGTCCGAGGGCGAAGCCCCAGGCATCGCGCCGCATGGTAAGCGCGCGATCCTCCCGGTAGAGCCGCCGGAAAATGTCGCGGTAACGCTCGAGCAGGCGGGGACCTAAACCGTAGAGCTTGACCTCCTTGGCGTGATCCTCGCGAGCGATCACGGTCTCCAGGTAAATCTGCATGCGGGTCTCGGGCGAGCGCCAGCGGAACAGCCGAAAGGCATCGCCGGAGAACTTGGCTTCTGCGACGAACGCCGGCAGTCCTGCCAGCAGCAATACCGCGACCGCCCACGGCGAGAAACGCGCCAGCAGCACGCCGTAGCTCACCAGCGAAATGCCGTTCTGCACCAGCCCGAAAGTGCGGGTGACGAGACTCAACGGCCGGGTGGATGCCTCGCGGCGTGCGCGCGTGAGCTTGTCGTAGAACTCCGAGTCCTCGAAGTGCTGCAGCTCGAGCGTCAGCGCTTTCTCGAGGATCATCACGTTCACCCGCTGTCCGAGCTGCGCGCGCAACAGCGACTGGCACAACGACAGGCCGCGTTGCGCTGCGGCGATCGCCGCCACCAGCATGCCTTCCAGTACCACCAGCTCCACCACGCGGGTCGCGAGGCCGCCGCCGGCGCGGATCGCGGCCACGACCGCATCGACGATCAACGAGCCGACGTAGGCGACCGAGGCGGGCAGGATGCCGGCGAACAGCGTGAGCACGGCGAGTGCCAGGGTGAGCGCGTGGTTGGTGCTCCATACCAACTCGAGAGCGCGGCGGCTGTAGCGGAATACGCCGAAAAAACCGCGTAGCGTCGCGGCCTCGGGGCCGCCGGCCACCATGCTGGCGTGGCCCGGGGGATGAGCCGGTGTGGCCATCAGGGGCGGCTCTGCGGCGGCGCCGCCGTGGCGGCCGGCGCGATCGGCCGGGGGATCTCGCCGGGAGTCACCCGCGTGATCAGGCGCGAGCCGCGGCGGAAGAACACGTAGCTGTAGATCCACGAGGAGAACACCGCGAGCCGATTGCGAAAGCCGATGAGCACCGTGATGTGCAGCGCCATCCACGCGAGCCACGCCAGCGCGCCCCCGAAATGTAGCCGGCCGATCTCCACCACCGCGCGCGACTTGCCGACGGTGGCCATGGAGCCCTTGTCGCGGTAGTGGAATCCTGCGGCGCGCTTGCTGTGCGCACCACGCAGCTCCGCGTCGATCACGCGCGCGACATAGCGCCCCATCTGCAGAGCGCCCTGCGAAACCCCCGGCACCGGCTGCCCGCTCCTGGCATCGACGAGGTAGGCAGCGTCGCCGATGACGAACGTCTCGGGGTGCCCCGGAACCGAGCAGTCCGGCGACACCCGCACGCGGCCCCCGGGTCCGAGCGGCACACCGAGCGCGGCGGTGAGTGGCGCGGCGCGCACGCCGGCTGTCCAGATGACGTTGTAGCCGCGCAGCCGCTCACCGGCCGCCTCGACCCCGTCGGCAAACACCTGCGTGACCGGCGCGCCGAGCCGCACTTCCACGCCGAGCCCGCGCAGCTGCGCCAGCGCGCGTGCCGAAGAGTCGAGGTGGAACGCCGGCAGCACCCGCTCACCCGCCTCGATGAGGATGACGCGTGCACGGCGCGTGTCGGCGACGCGGAAGTCGCGCGGAATCACATCCACCGCCAGCTCCTTGATGGCTCCGGCAAGCTCGACGCCGGTGGGGCCCGCGCCGACGATAATGAAGGTCAGATAGGCGGCGCGCGCGGTGCCATCCGCTTCGATCTCCGCACTCTCGAAGGAGCGCAGCAAGCGCGAGCGGATGAAGGTGGCCTCCTCCACCTCCTTCATGCCCGGTGCAAACTGCCGCCACTCCTCGTGGCCAAAGTAGTTGTCGACCGCGCCCGGCGCGAGTACCAGGTAGTCGTACCGCACGCGGCGCCCGGCGGCGTACAGGCAGCGTGCCTGCAGATCGATCCCCTGCACCTCGGCCAGCATCACGCGTGCGTTGCTCTGGTTACGCAGGATGGTGCGGATGGGCTGCGCGATGTCCGCCGGCGCCAGCGCCGCGCACGCGACCTGGTACAGGAGCGGCTGAAACAGGTGGTAGTTGTTGCGGTCGATGACGAGCACATCGGCCGCAATGCGCCTGAGTGCCCGGGCAGCGAACAGGCCGCCGAAGCCGCAGCCGACAATCACAATCCGCGCTCGCTCCGGGCCGTGCAACGCGCTTCCTCCGAAATCCGCGGAACCTAAAGCGATGTGGGGACGATTATCGGCTATTCCAGTGCGGATCTGCCGGCGCGCCGGCACAGACTCTCCACCCACGCCTCGCACAGCGCCACGGCCTCGGCGGGCTTGAAGGCGCCAGGCTCGAGGCACCACTCGAGCCACAAGCCGTCCAGGAGCGCCGTGAGTCCGATGGCGGCAAGGCGCAGGTCGAGCCGCGCGGCGCGCGCATTGCGCCGCGCGCGGCGGCGCGCCGGCGTCAACAGCTCGGCGAGCATCCGGCGCAACAGGCGCACGTAGCCGCGGTAGGTCTCACGCTGCACGCGCTGGATCAGGCGCGAATGGCGGTACAGTCCCCAGAACACCACCCACACCGCGAGCGCGTCCTGCTCGAGATTCGGCGGACAGAAGGACGCCTGCAGAAAGGCGCGCATGCGCGCCCGGGGTGAATCCGCGGCGCGCTTCACCGCCGCCTGCAGGCCGCCGACCAGTTCGCTGTTGAAATGCCGGTACGCCGCCGCGACCAGTTGCTCCTTGTTAGGAAAGTGATGATTGATGAGACCGACCGACACGCCGGCCTGGGCGCTGATGGTGCGGATCGACAGTCCCTGGTGACCGTAGCGCTTGAGGCACTCGATGGTGGCCTCAATCAGCGCCTGGCGCCGCTGCTGCGGCAGCTGGCGTTCGAAACGCGGCTGCGCGACGCGCGCCCTGCTTCCTGCGGCTGCCGGCACGGCACGCGCGCGCCGCTGCCGAGCGCCGCTCTTCACGCCACCCGCCGCAGCCGCCCGCGGCGAAAGTCGCTGAGGATCTCGCGCGCCGCGTTGTGACCGGGGGCGCCCGTCACGCCGCCGCCCGGATGCGTGCCGGCGCCGCACATGTAAAGCCCCTGCAGCGGTCCGCGGTAGTTGCCATAGCCGAGCATCGGGCGCGCCGAGAACAACTGATCGAGGCTCAGGGCGCCGTGGAAGATGTCGCCGCCGATGAGTCCGAAGGTGCGCTCCAGATCGAGCGGACTCATGATCTGACGCCCGAGCACGGCCGCCTTGAAGTTGGGGGCGTGCGCGTTGACGGTGTCGATCATGAGATCCGCGACCGTGTCGCGGTGTGCGTCCCAGGACTGCCCGTTGGGAAGCTGCGGCGCCACCTGCTGGCAGAACAGGCTGGCGACGTGCCGGCCCGCGGGCGCGAGCGTGTCGTCGAGCGTCGAGGGAATCACCATCTCGATGATCGGCTGGCGCGACCAGCCGTGCGTGCGCGCGTCGAAGTAGGCCTGCTCCATGTAGGCAAGCGTGGGCGCGATGATGATACCGGCGGTGTGGTGGTCGGCGAGAGACTTGCCCGGCAGACAGCTGAAATCCGGCAGCTCCGCCAGAGCCACGTTCATGCGGAAGGTCCCCGAGCCGCAGCGCCAGTGACTGATGTGCTCGCGGAACTCCGGCGGCAGGACCTGCGGCGCAAACATATTGAGGTACAGCAGCTTCGGGTTCAGATTGGAGATCACCGCCGCCGCGCGCAGCGTCTCGCCCGATTCGGTCACAACGCCGACCGCGCGATCACCCTCGACCAGCACCTCGCGCACCGCGGTTGCCAGCCGGATCAGCGCGCCGCGCGCCGTCGCGGCTTTCGCCATCGCCTGGGTGATGGCGCCCATGCCGCCGATGGCATGACCCCACACGCCGCGCTTGCCGTTAACCTCGCCGAACACGTGATGCAGCAGCACGTAGGCGGAGCCGGGCGAATAGGGGCTGGCGTAGTTGCCGACGATGCCGTCGAAGCCGTATACGGCCTTGATCGGGTCGCTCTCAAACCAGTTATCGAGATAGTCGCCGGCGGACATGGCGAACAGCGCCAGGAGCTCGCGCCGCAGGTTCATGTCGAGCCGCCGCAGCCGGCCGCCGACGCGCGCCGCCCGCAGCAGCTCCGGCAGCGCCGCGCGCCAGCTGCCTTCAAGCGCGTTGGGAGGCGTGGTCAGCACCAGGTCGCGCAGCACGTCGGCAATCGCCTCCAGCCGCTCGCCGTACTCGGGCAGGCGCGCCGCATCGCGCGCCGAGAAGCGCGCCACCTCCGCCTGCGTGCGGCCGGCGCCGGTCAGCAGATAACCCCCGTCCGCGGTCGGCAGAAAGTTGGCGCAGCGCCGCTCGACGACGCGCAAGCCGTGGCCGGGCAGATCCAGATCGCGGATGATCTTCGGATTCAGCAACGAGACGGTGTAGGCGGCGACCGAGTTGCGATACCCGGGGCAGAACTCCTCGGTGACTGCGGCGCCGCCGACCACGGCGCGCCGCTCGAGCACGGTGACCCTGAGCCCGGCCGCCGCCAGGTACGCAGCGCACACCAGGCCGTTGTGTCCGCCACCGATGATCAGCGCATCACAGTGCCCGTCGCGGCCGCGCGCCGCCTCACTCATGGCTCCACCCGCGCGCCGGCGCCCGCGGCAGGCCGCTTTGCGGAATCAGGCTGCGCATGCGGCGCGCGAAGCTGCGCAGGCACACCTCTCCTTCGGCCAAGGGTCCGGAGGTGTAGCTGCTCGAGGCCATGCCTGCCTGCACCCGCTCGATCAGTGCCTTGTCCTCGAGACTCACGCGCCGGTTGATGCGCCAGTTCAGATAGCGCGCGGCGCGCATTTCGCGGCGCGCGTCCGGGTGCACGTAAGCGATCTCGCGAATCAGGGTCTCGGTTGGCGACACCGGCAGGAACTGCATGAAGTCGATCTGGTCGGGGTAGATGTCGAAGGCGAGGTTCGGCCAGAGCTTGAAGTAGGTCCACAGCCGCTGCCGCTCGGGCGCCAGCTGCGGCACCGGCGGCAGCAGGTGCTGGTAGAGCCGCTCCGACCAGTTGGCCGAAGGCGTATCGCGCAGCGTGCCCCACATCTTGTCGATCCAGGGCCGCGCCTCGATGCCGTAGCCCTTGCCGAACAGCCGTGTCAGCCCCGGGTGCGCGACGTTGATGTGCAGGCC